>JAQSDJ010000122.1:0-2372 GCA_029945855.1 Lacunisphaera sp. | reverse complement strand
CTTTGGAGGTAGGCCGGCCGGGCCGGCCCGGCCGGGCGGCTTGCATTCCGCCGGCGATGTGGCACGTTGCCCCTCCCCCACGACGGACCCGGTGCCCGGGTTGGCCGAGAGGGCCGTTCCTTGACTGCGCTCCTCATCTTCCTATCCGCAGTCCGAAATCATTTTCGGGGGTGTTCCGGATTCGATCCTTGGTTAGAGCGCGCCGCTGCCTGTCGAGAGTGAAGGTCTCTCGTTAATCCCTCTTCAAAACAAACAAACGGCACATACGAAGAAATGCCCCTGGCTGCTTAACGTAGCCACGTTCCTACCATGACACCTGCTAGTGGCTAGGAACGTCGACAGCAGGAATAACGGTGACGGCCGTCGTGACGTCATCGTGGTATCTTCAACCACGGCTGGCTGAGGGAGGAGCGCGCGTCATCGCGCCCCCGAGGCGAGATCCAATCAGACGCTATGCAGGTAGATGCGGCGCGTAAAGGCCAGGGACACAGGGGTTCAACTCCCCTCACCTCCACCATTTAACTCGTTCTAAAAAAACGTTTTAAGTTTTTAGCGAAGCTAGGTTGCCAGTTGACGTGGCAACCTAAGCATGAATCACACAAAGTTTGTCGTCAGCCGCTTCGAAAATCGAAACGGCATTTCCTCGTGGCGGGTGTCCGGGTTTCTTCACGGCGTCCGCCTGCGGAAAAACTTCAAAACGCGGGAGGAAGCTGCCGCCGAGAAGGCCACGCTGGAGATCAAAGCGCTGCAAGCTACGTCAGGGTTGCGCTCCATTGCCACGGCCCTGACCGAGGAACGAGTGCGCGAGGCCGAGGCATTGTTTCAGCGAGTGGAGGGCAAATCGCGCCCCCTTTCGTTCTACGTCGATTTTGCCCTGGCGAACTACCGTGAGCCGGAGAAGCAGAAGTCACTGGCCGAGGGTATCGCCGAGTATGTCGCAGCGAGGGAACACGAGTTTGCCCAGGACCAGCTTTCGGCTCCCCAGATGAAACGCATCCGGAATGACCTCAAGCGGCTGTCACATCACTTCAAGGGCAAGTCGGTCGCGGACCTCACAGTC
The DNA here is from genome assembly GCA_029945855.1 of Lacunisphaera sp. Lineage (GTDB taxonomy): Bacteria > Verrucomicrobiota > Verrucomicrobiia > Opitutales > Opitutaceae > Lacunisphaera. The sequence continues at coordinate 1,312 of JAQSDJ010000122.1, read as the reverse complement.
TCCAGCCTGATCGGCTTCCTTGAGTTAGGTCGCCCCGGCATGAAGACCCACAACAACCGGCGCGGAATTGTTTCCACCTTCCTCAAATTTGCGTTCCAGCGTGGCTGGCTCGCCGAAAATCCGATCCTCAGAGTCCCACATTATCGCATCAAGCGGAAGCGCGGCATGGCGCAGACCTTGACCGTGTCTCAGGCCCGCGAACTCATGGAACACTTCGAGACGTGTGACGGTGGCAGATGGGTGCCCTATTTCGCGCTGTGCCTGTTCGCCGGGATTCGCCCCAGCGTGCCGCATGGCGAAATCACCCGGCTCAAGCCCGCGGACGTTAATTTGGAAACAGGCATGATCAACATTTCCGCCCACGTCTCCAAGGTTCGGGAGCCGCGGAGAATTACCATCCAGCCAAATCTCGCCGCCTGGCTGCGCGCGTATCCCTTCGATAAGTTTCCAATTGTCGGGGGCAGTTTTCAAAAACGCCGGGCTAGGTTCAAAAAGCAGTTCGCCCTCACTCACGATGTGCTCCGGCATACGTATATTTCGATGTTCGTCGGCAAATTCCGGTCCATCGGCGAGGCGGCGATTCAGGCGGGCAATTCCGAAAGCATCATTCGCCGGCACTACCTCGACTTGAAAACCACGGAGGAAGCGGAGGCGTTCTTCGGCATCCGCCCCAAGCGGACCAAGGATTCTGCAGCAGTAGTGCCGATGCCGGCCCCGGCACTGCGGGTCGCGGTTTGAACCCCTTCCGTTGACACGCCACGAAGGATATAGACACGCCACCCTCGCCCTCCATTGAAAACCGGCTCACGGATGTCCTCGGCCTCCGGGTGTGCGGGATATTCCCGACCGGCAAGGAGCCCTCCGTGCGCACCTTGCGCGAATGGACGAAGCTCCGGCGCATCCCGTATCACCGGGTCGGGCATTTCGTCTATTACGACCCGATCGAGGTCGAGATCCATATCCGCACCAAACTGAAAGTGCCGGCCCGCAACTGACGACGCGGGCTAATTGGCCTGAATATCGCGGGGAGGTGGGGACGCGCTGCCGAGCGCACGCGCGCGGACCGCATCAATAAAATCCGCGAGGGGTTGGATATCCTCCAAGGCCGCCCGGGCGGTGCCCGGAGACCAGCTACGGCATAGATTGCGATGCTGCACGACCACACGACAGGCGGCGCGCAATTCCCGCATCATCTGGAAGGTTTCCACGGACCGCAGCGCACCGGCGGCAGCCCCAGTGCGTTGCCTACGGGCGATGTGTGTCCGGATGCGTTTGCGAAGCGCGGCTGTCGATAACTTTTCCGCCTCGGCCA
>JAQSDJ010000121.1 GCA_029945855.1 Lacunisphaera sp. | reverse complement strand
AACCGGTCCTTCAGCCATAGGCTGGGCGAAGGCTGAACGGCCGGACCGGTTTGCCTTGCGTGCGTCCAACAACCCGTCCGGAGGACGGGTTCCACCATTTGGTGCGCCGCTCTCCAGTGGAGATTAGCCGTCCAACGGCAGCTTCGGGTTCATGCCATTTGCACCAAGCTTCTGCACTGTAGGGCGGGGTCGCTGACCCCGCCGCGCTCGAGGCGGGATCAGCGATCCCGCCCTACAGGTTTGCCCGTTCCAAAAGTCGAAAACGAATGGCCCTTGGGCTCAGCCCTCGCGTGACGGAGCGTGCGGCGGTGCTCTGCCGGGCCCTGCGCCGCGCGGCGTGTGCTACGGTTTCCTGCCGTCCCGGGCGGCTTTTCGCAGCGCCGCCATGGTGCTCTTCCACGTGTCCAACTGCACGGTGCGGGGCATCGGTTCAGCGTCGCGATACCAGCCGGCGAACCCCCCGTGCTCCGTTTCATGGAGGTAGCGCTGGGCCGCGTCCACCGCTTGCTCGGCGCGTTCCAGATGCGCCAGCAAGGCGGCCCGATTCGCCTGGTGCTTGTAGGCGCTCAAGAACTCGGACAGCGCCCGGCCGAGGGACGCCATCGTGTAACTGTAGACCCGCAGATTGTCGTTGAAGAACACCTGTCGGTCCGGGGCGAGCCGGGGTCTGATTTCGGAGCACCGATCGCCCACCGCCATGAAGCGGGGTATGGTGCCTTGCAGACCCGCGATCAGCGCATCGATCTGGGTGGCGGCGCCGAGGTCCTTCAGGTCGAGGCGAAAGGTGCGGCCGGGCACGCGTTCATAACCGATGTCCCGCAGCGGATTGAGGTCGGGGGCGCCCGGCGAGGCGGAGAAGACCCGCGCCACCTGGTCAAACACCCGCGCGTAGCGCAGATCCTGAAACACGAACTGCCGTTCCATCCCGGGAAACTCGGGTTTCTTCGGCTCCCAGAAAGAGAGGTAGTAGTCACGGTAGAGCTGCGCGATGGCCGCGGCCTGGGTGTCCCCAAAATACTGCGCACAGTAGTCACGCAGGAATTGATCGGTGTGGTAGCTCTCGGGGTCCCAGAGCAGACGGGCGTTGGCGGAGAGCTCGAGGAGAAACTCGCGCAGGCACCCGACATTCACGACCGAGAACTCGAGCGGTCCCTTGGCGGCCACGTAGCGATAATTGAATTCCATCTTCCACGGCCCCTCGGCGGGCGCGAGGTGGGCGCCCGTCGAGGCGAAGCCGAAATTCATGTAGTAGCCCAGTTTCACCGGCTGGGCGGAGCCGAGGTTCACCACATCGTCGTAGGGATAGGGATCCCGCCGGGCCGCCACATAGGTCACGATCAGGTTGGGCGTGGCGGGCGGCTTGAGCAGCCCCTTGGCCATCAGATCCGCCATCTCGTCGTAGAGCGTGATCCGCACATGGGGAGCCGTCTGCCCGGTCACCGCCTTGATCGTATCCAGCTGGATCTGCAGCATCCGGTTGATCACCGCGGCGCGCGCCGGATCGTCTTGGGGCGCGTCCTCAAAAATGCTCCAGAACGGCTGGTCGCGGGCGCCCCGAAAGGCGAGCGTCCAGAGATTTTCCATCCCGCTGCGGTGGACGGTTTCCGCGTTGTAGCGGAAGAATTCCCGGATCGCCGCTTCGTTGGCCAGCTGCAGTCGGGGCGGGTCCATTTTCCGGACCTCCGTCCAATAGGTGTCCCAGGTGGCGAACGAGGTGTTGAGCCCGCTGATGTGATGCGAGGTGAGCACCAGGCCGTGGCGGGCGATCAGGCGCGCGTAGGCGCTCATCTGATAGCCCGGTCCGATGGTCGAATAGCCCTCGACCGTGTTGAGTTTCAGCCGCAGCACGGTCTCGAGCCAGATATTATCGTTGCCGGGATCGCGCTTCTGCCACGGCGAAAAGAAGTTCGTATCGCCCGTCAGGATGCTGCGGAAGCGCACCTGAGGTGGGCGGAAGAACAGTTCGTAATCCCCCGGGACCATGACCGTAGCGCGCGGCACCGGCCGCCAGGAACTCCAGTGATGGAGCGGAGGCACGCCCAGGAGGTGTTCGCTGAAGGTATAAATGGCGTAGATCGTGCCCCGGGCATCGGCGCCCTCGAGATACACCCGGCGGGTGCCGGCGTCGGCGTATACGCGGTGGGACTCGAAGCCATCGAGCGGCTTTCGCGGCAGGTCGAGCGCGGGGGCGGCCCCGGATCGCCGATTCACAATCACGAGCACCGGCTCGGATGCGGAGGAGGGCAGGGTGGTCTGCACGGCCGGTTTGAAGCCCAGCACATTCAGAAAATCGCGCCGGAGCGCCTCGACCGCCAGTTGCACCGCCGGAGCTTCCCCGGGGGATACGACGATCGTGAATCCATCCTTGGCCAACACGATGTTCGGCGCGGGCGGCCCCGCACTCGCCTCCCCGAGACCCCCCATCATCACCAAGCAGGCCAACCCCCGCCAAACAGTCCCCTGGCCGCGCGCTGCGCCCATCGCAAAGAACCAGTTGTCGAAAAAACTCATCGTCCCAATATCCTTCCAAACCGGGACTTTCACCATCCCCTTTTATGGGGACGGCTGCAGCCGGCAGTAAATAGCGGGAATGATCGCGAAGAGGCGACCAAGCAGGGCTGGCCGGCCGGCCCCGCTGGCGGGCGTGGACGTTCGCCAATGGAAGCCCGGCGAGAATGGGGACAGCGCGGCCCTTGCTTTCGCCGCCCCGCCGTGGCGTATCACGATGAAGGTTTTGCCACGCTGCCGGCCGACATCAAGCCGGGGCAATATATCGTCGCTCTCGCCCCGCTCGACCGGCAGGGTGGAATGATGCCCAGCGCCCGATCAGACACCGAAAACTGCTTCCGCGGCGGCTGGCAGCCGCTGGGTTTCATCGGCGTCGGGGCCGACGGCCCGCGCATCGTCGCCAAGCAAGAATCGATTCCACTGACCGATCAATGGCAGGAGCACAGCCTGGAGTTCGAGATCAGCACCCCGTTCCAGGATCAAACTTTCCTGCGCTTCCGGCTGCCCCGCGAGGGCAAAGGCACCTTTGACCTCACCGCTGCCCGGCGGAAAGTGGCGCAGTAACTGCCCCGGGAAATGTGAAATGAAACACCCTCTCCCGTTTTTGCTCGTTTCTCTGCCGACGCAAATGCTGGCCGCGCTGGCCATCCTTGCCGTGCCAGCCCTCCGTGGTGCCGGTCCCGCGCCCGCCGCCATACCGACGGAAACCGGGACAGCCAGGCCGGCCTACGCCGGCTCGTCCAGCTGCCGCGAATGCCACGAGCGATTCTACGGCCTCTGGTCGACCTCCCACCACGGACTCGCCATGCAGCCGTTCACGGCTGAATTGGCCCGCACCAAGCTGGCCCCTCAGCCCGCGCCGCTGGTCATCGGCACCCACCGCTATCAGGCGGACCCCGCCGCGGGCCTGGTGCGCGAGGATGGACCGGCGGGAGAAAAGACCTACCGCATCGTGCACACCCTGGGCGGCAAGAACGTGTATTATTTCCTCACGCCGTTGGAGCGCGGTCGGCTGCAGGTGCTGCCCGTCTCCTACGACGTCAACCGGAAGGAGTGGTTTGACACCGCGGGCAGCGCGGTGCGGCATTTCGGAGGCATGGCGCCTGATACGGCGCTGTCATGGCGGGATCCCGCCTATACCTTCAATACATCCTGTTACAGCTGCCACGTCAGCCAGCTCGCGCGCAATTACGACGCGACGACCGACACCTACCGCACCACGTGGGGTGAGCCCGGCATCAACTGTGAGACCTGCCACGGACCTTCCGCCGAGCATGTCCGCGCCGCCCGGGCAATTCCGCCCGGCCAGCCGATGTTGGACGCGAAACTCATCGTCACCAAGACGATGACCAGTGACCAGACCAACGCCATGTGCGCGAGCTGCCACGGCAAACTCGCGCCCCTGACGGCCGATTTCACTCCCGGTGCGCGTTTGTTCGACCACTTCCAGCTCACCACGCTCGAGGACCCCGATTTTTATCCCGACGGCCGTGACCTCGGGGAAAACTTCACCGAGACCACCTGGCGACTGAGTCCGTGCGTGCCTGCCGGCCGCCTCGATTGCGTCGACTGCCACACCTCGAGCGGACGCTACAAGTTCCGTCAGGGCGACCCCAACGCCGCGTGCCGGCCCTGCCATGAGGCGCGGGTGAATTCCGTCGCCGCCCATTCCCGCCATCCGGCCGGTTCCGCGGGGGCCCGTTGTGTCGCGTGCCATATGCCGATGACGGAGTTCGGCCGGATGCACCGCACCGATCACTCGATGCGGCCGCCGGCCCCTGCGGCCACCCTTGCCTTCGGTTCACCCAATGCCTGCAACCTCTGCCACACGGACAAGGACGCCCAGTGGGCCGACGGGCAGGTGCGCCAGTGGCATGAGCAGGACTACCAGGAGCCGATTCTCCGCCGGGGCAACCTGATCGCGGCCGCCCGCCGGGCCGACTGGACGAAATTGCCGGACATGGTGGAGTATCTGCTCGACCCCAAGCGCGAGGAGATCTGGGCCACATCTCTGCTTCGCCTGTTGCGCACCTGCCCCGAGGAGGCCAAGTGGCCCGCCATCCAGGCCTGCCTGAGCGACCGCTCACCCTTGGTCCGCGCAGCGGCGGTGGAAACCTTGGGCGATTCCCCGCTGCCGGGCGCCCGCGAGCAGTTGCTCGCCGCCACGCGCGACGAATTCCGCATCGTGCGCACCCGCGCGGCCGCTGTTCTCGCCGCCGCACCGCGCGAGGGGCTGGCGGCCCCCGACCGCAAGTCGCTCGATGCCGCCACCGACGAGTATCTCACTTCGCTCCAGACGCGGCCCGATGACTGGGCCTCCCACTACAATCTCGGCAACTTCTACCTGGATCGGCAGGACCCCACGCGGGCGGAGGAGGCCTTTTCCGCCGCCGTTCATTTCCAGCCGCAAAGCCTCCCGGCCCTTGTCAACGGCGCCATGGCGCTCGCCAGCCTTGGGCGATACGATCAGGCTGAGGTCCGTCTGCGGCAGGCCCTGGCCGTCGAACCAGCCAACCCGGCGGTCAATCTCAACCTCGCCCTGCTCCTGGCGGAACTCGGCCGGCTGCCCGAGGCCGAGCAGGCCTTCCGCCTCGCCCTCAAGTCTGACCCGCGGTCCGCCGTCGCCGCCTACAATCTGGGCGTGCTGCTGGCGAAGGATCATCCGGAGGAATCGCTGGAGTGGTGTCGCCGGGCGGCTGAACTGAGGCCGCAGGAGACGCGTTACGGTTATACGCTCGGTTTCTTTCTCCAGCAACAAGGCAGGCTGGACGAAGCCAGCCGGGTGCTCGAAACGGTGATTTCGCAGGGGCCGCCTTCGTCCGAAGCGTATGCGCTCCTTGGCCGCATACACGAACGCCTGGGCCGACCGGGGGAAGCGGCCGGCGTTTACAGTCGTGGAGCAGCAAATTCCCGCCTGTCCGCGACTGAACGCGCCCAGTTTGAAATGCGGGCCGGGAGGACAATTGGACCTTAGCCGGGCTCATGCAGTTGGCCGTGGGCCGGCGAGTTTGTCCGTTCGACAAGCCGTTTCGACATCGCTCAAGGCCCCGAGCAGAGTCGAGTAGGCTCAGGACCCCGAGCCTGTCGTGGGGCTCGCGCTCTTGGGGCGCCCGCCAGCGGGCTGGCCTACCGTCGCACTTTCCAGTCTTGGAATTTCGGAGGGCATGCTGGTCCAACTGCATGATCCCCGCTTAGACGAGATCATGCCGTTGATTTGGGTGGAACCGGTCCTCCGTGACCGGTTTGCCCTGGCGTGCGTCCCACCACCCGTCCGGGGACGGGTTCCCCCATTTGATGCGCGGCTTTCCCCGTGGAGGTTGGCCGGCCAACTGCATGAGTTGGCTTAGCTAAGGGGGTTATTTTTTCGTTGGGCTAATGAGTTCATATTTTTTTCGCTGCTCTGAACTGAGAGATGCAATAAAATCGTCACGGGAAAGGTTAGCTCCCTCAGTCGGAGCGGCCGGGCCAAATGGGCGAACCTTGTGCTTCGAATCAAAGTAGGCCCTCTGACTGGGGTTCAGGGTGGCCACAAAGGAGTTTATTAGTTCACGAGACTCAGCACGTCGCTGTTCTGTGAATACGTTCCGATACGCGAACTCCATCGAGTCTCCAGCTTGACTCACTGAAAGAATCCATCCGTGTTTTAAATACCAATCATAGATCTGCTGCTTTTCTGCACTCGTTAATGTGGCCCACTTCTCATGATCAGCCTGCCCGAGCGGGGTGGGCCGCATGCGCATTGGATTTTTATCTGAATTAATCCACTCCTTATCAAAAAAGGCGGGTTCGTTAACCGCAGCGGACCCAGAGTTACCCTTCATGGAAAGGATAAGCATTTCTCCGTTTACGTTCTTTAGGGTTGCTTGCCAGTTCACCACATCGATTGCGACGATGACACAATCCGGTGTCACCTGTTCGCCAACTTGCTTCCAAGAGGATGCAGTTGCATTCGTGCTAAACGAGGCCAACACCAAGTGTCCTTCTTTAACTATTCCGCGCAGCTGTAAGGACTCTTTATTTGTGCCGCTGGGGTGAGCCACACTAGTGAGCGACAATGTAAGTATGGCGCTCGTAAGAAATACCCAGACATGGTGTCGAGTGACGTATTTCATAGAGTGGTTCTTGTGATCATAGAAATAGTATTCTCGGAAATCCAACCCGCAGACCACCTTTCTTTAAGTTCCATTTTGTAGAATGCCTTCCACCCCCTGAGGTTTGATTTCTAGACTCTCGAGCCAACTGTTCCCGCATGGCTGACGAAGAGAAAAACAGCAGTAAACGGAAGCAGTAACGGGGGGGGGAGTGGGCGCCTGACGATCAACGCATGACGGCTGGCGAAGCTATTCCGCATTATTTCCCGGCCGTGCTCAGTCGGTCAATTCTCTGGTGGAGGCTTCGGACTGATCTCTTTAGTGGGGAAGGGAGGTAGTCGGCGGGTTAGTTCTGATTACGCCCAGTTCTTCCGGAGTGAAAGAAAGAGTGTCCGTTTTGGTGTCCGCTTCGAACCCGGACTCTCGATTCTTCAATAATTATCTTGTCGGCCGTGATAGGCGGCGGGTTAAGTTCCGGCCCGCCGTCGCCCTGCGGGCTATGGCGCGGCACCTTTCGGCTTCCGAAAGGTGGAGGCGCGGGGCGGAATCGAAAGTCGATTTCGCGTCCATAAAGCAAGGTCTCTAGAGTGAAGCGGTTTTGGTCAAGGGTCAAAAAACAGGGGGTTTTATCCACGTTTTATCCGCGCCCTGGTTGGCAATTTGTCTCTGAGGTCAGGTGTATACTCCGTGGTCTATTCTGGTCAAAAGGCGCTCAACTTCCCGCAGACCTGCGGCGGAAGCCTAAGCATAGCATAGGGTATTTGTTGATGAAGTCTTCTGTCCTTGTGTCGGGCGGATTAAGATTTCCGTAAAAGCGCCTGGCATCCTTGGCAGTCATTTCCATTTTTCTCATAGGCTAACAATGACCACTAAATTGTTAGCATTGAATCAGGCAGTGAAGTTACCCGGCCACCGCAACCGGTCCGCCTTTGGGGCTACGGTGTGGCGCGCGGCGATCCCGGTGAACCGCGTTAACACGCGTGACATTCGTTTCCAACAAACCGGGCAAGACGACCGGCTCCGCCAGCGTTGCTCCCGCAAGAATTAATCTGAAAATATATGAATCACGAATTGCAGAGACTTCACGAAACTACCGGGCAGATCTTTTTGGCGCAGCATGTCCGCCGCGGGCATTGCCAGCAGTTACTGCGCGATGTAGTCGCACATGCTGCCCGCATGGCTGAGAAATTTGACGAGGAAGAGATGCGCACCCTTCTGGACACCTACGACCGCGTGGGATTCAATGATTTGGTCGCGATACGGGTCGATGAGGCTGATCCTCATTGTAGCGAGGAGGTTTATTCGGGTGCCTTTTCTCAGGTGCTTGCAGCCAAGCTGAGTCACTTGGTGCTTTGCGAGTCAGACAGTTGGCTCTTTCGCCGTTGGGAACAAACTACCGGTGGTGGGGATTGGGCTATGGCTCTGATGGATAAGGTCAGGACCCTGCCGGCTGGCGAGGCGGTGGCCCTGCACGTCACCCTTGAGTCGGCCCGCGCCGTTCCAGCGGCCACTATTTCGTATGCTGGTGATGATAGCCGGGATGGCCATGGTCAGGCGCGCCACCACGCCGAAGCGGTATTCCAGGAACTCGGGAATGGTGTAGAGCCCGGCCTTCAGGAAACGGGGCAGGAACCAAAAGGCCACGCCGACCAGGGTGATGGCGGCCATCCACTCGTAGGAGGCGATGGCCATGCCCAGCCAGTTGGCGGAGGAACCGGACATGCCCACGAATTGCTCGGTGGAGATGTTGGCCGCGATCAGCGAAAAGCCGACCAGCCACCACGTGAGTCCTCGACCCGCCAGGAAGTAGTCGGAGGCCGAGGCTTGGACGGCCTCGTCCTTCTTGCTTTTCCAGATTCCGAGCCAGATGACGCCGACGACGGCGACAATGAAAAGGGTGACTTCAAGGAGTTGCATTTACAGCGGGGTTGGGCTGGATGAAAACCTAGTCAGAGCCCGCGTTTCGGGTCTTGATTGCGGGCGGGGGCGGGGAAGTTGAAGCGGGGCAAGGGCGAGACGGTGCGGGCCTTTTTCAACAGGGCGTCCAGTTCACGTGCGACTTCCGGGTGTCGGCCGGCGACATTTTCAGATTCTGAGGGATCCTTGGCGAGATCGTAGAGTTCGAGGGGGGAATTTGGGTCGACAGAAACGTCGTAGCGCACGCCTTTCCATTGGCCTTGGCGGATGGCGACCCGGCCCTTCAGTTCGTGGAACTCCCAGTAGAGATAGTCATGCGCGGATTGTTTGCCTTGCTGGAGCAGGGTCGGCAGCAGGGAAAAACCGTCGAGACCTTCGGGGGTGAGCTGGCCGGTCAACTCCGTCATGGTTGGCAGAATGTCCCAAAAGGCGGAGACGTGGTCCGAGGTGGTTCCGGCCGGGACTTTGCCTGGCCAACAGGCGATCATCGGCACGCGGATACCGCCTTCGTAAAGGTCCCGCTTGTGCCCGCGCAGTCCTCCAGTGGAGTTGAAGTAAGCGGGATCATGGCCGGCCTCCTGATGGGGTCCGTTGTCGGAGGTGAAGATGATCAAGGTCTCATTCGCGATGCCCAGTTGCTCGAGTTTTGCCACCAACTCACCGACGTCTTCGTCCAGGGTCTCCACCATGGCGGCAAAGGCCGCATGGGCCTCGGGTTGGGAGCCGTACGCAAATTTCCGGTAATCCGGGCCACTATCCGTGCCTTGGAAGGAGGACTCGGGCAGGAACTTGCCGCGGTACTTCTGCATATTCTTCTCCGGGGCGAACATCTCCGCATGGGGTTGGATGGCCGCATAAAACATGAAGAAGGGACGGTCCTTGTTGGTCTCCACGAACTGGAGCGCTTGTTTCTGAATTAAATCAGGGGCGTATTCCTGCTGCTCCAGGCCGAAATTGCCCCACAGCAGGTCACGCTGGTGGTCGTTCCAGAGATAGTACGGATAGTAGTGGTGAGCGTGGCGCTGGCAGTTGTAGCCATAGAATCGATCGAAGCCCATTTTCAACGGCTCGCTGACCGATCCGGGAGCGCCGAGCCCCCACTTGCCAAAGAGTCCCGTGGCATAGCCGGCAGCCTTGAACATATGGGCGAGCGTTCGGGTATCGGCCGGCATCGGACTCTGCCCCTCGGGCTGCACTTCGGAATTCCCGCGGATGTAAGTGTGTCCGGTGTGCTTCCCGGTCATCAGGGCCGCTCTCGCCGGGGCACACACCGGGGCGCCGGAATAATGCTGCTTGAACAGCATCCCCCGCGCCGCGAGTGAGTCGAGGTTGGGGGTCTTGAAGTGGGTTTGTCCGTAGGCGCTCAAATCGCCGTAGCCAAGATCATCGGCGAGGATGTAGATTACATTCGGTTTGCGCGCGGCGTGGCAAAGGGTAGCCAGGCACACTAAAGCACAGAGCAAGTATTTTTTCATGGTTTTCCGGTGGGTGATCTATTCGAATCGAAGGAAGAGGACGCCATCAGGGCTGATATCCAATTCGGTGGCGGATGAGGCGGTCACTTTGTGCTCCTTTCGACCCCGCCAGATATTGTATAGCGTCGCATCATTCGTCAGGCCCAGGAACGACTTGGTCAGGGTCACGCGTTTCACCTGGTCGGTGCGGTTGAATACGCCGATCCAGCCCTTGTCGGGGCGGCGCTTTTCCGGGGCCAGCCAAACCTCCAGGCCGTCCTGGGCGGAGATCAGTTTCCCCATGACGCCGTTCTGATTGCAGGCGAGCATGTCGGGATCCGTGATCAGGCGCAAAGAAAAGCCATCCAGGGTGGGGAGATCGCCGCCGATCATCAGCGGTGAGGCGGAAAGCGCCCGCAAGGTGATGAAAGTAAACATCTGGTCATGGGAGTACTGCGACCAGCGACGGTAGCCCTTGCCGGCCAGACGGACGGCGGCCTTGTCACTGTCGCCGGCGAGTTCTTTCTTGGGCGACATCACGAGCAGCTGCCCGAAGGGCACCATGTCCATATCGATCCAGAAATTGTCGGCCTGTTGGCCGGTCCACTGTTTCCACGCCGCAAAACAATCATCGATGTAATGCGCTTCGTCCCACACATCCTTGGTCACCCTCAGCATGTGGGCCTTTTGGAAACTCCTGATCGCCGCCGGGTCCACGTCGCCGCCGGGGGACAGGTTCAGCAGAATCGGTTTTCCGGTCTTCGCGATGGCCTTAGCGACGGCTTCCACTTCGGCCGGGTAGGGGACGATGTCGTCGTACTTGATCATGTCCACACCCAGGTCGGCCAGATGCTGGATCAACCCATCATACCACTCTTGCGCGCCCAGCTTGGACATATCGACCCCGTAGTTATAAGTGCACCAGGTGCAGTTGTTTTTTGGGTTGGTGTCGGCGATGTCGCGGGCCTTGTACGGGGTACCTTTGATGGGTAGATTCAGGTCATACGCTTTGCGGGGAATGCCCCGCATCATGTGGAGGCCGAATTTCAGGCCGAGTTCATGGCAGCGATCGATAATCGGCTTCAGTCCGCCGGGGAAATAGGTCTGGGACGGAATCACGTGGCCGAATTCATCGAGGCGCATGTCGCTGGCATGTTTCTCCAGCGGGTAGAGCGTGCCCGGTTTGAGGCGATATTCCCCGAACCAGCCGTTATCGATCACGAAGTATTCATAACCGTAGGGGGCCAGCTTCTGCGCCATGGACTCCAGGTTCGCCCAGGCGGCCTGCTCGTGCAGGTAAACACCATAGCTGTCGAAGCTGTTCCAACCCAAGGGCGGTTTGGCGGCGAGGGGGATTTCTGCTGCGACTCCCGGCGTGGCGAGGGCCAAGAGGAACGAGCAGAGCAGGGCCGATGTTTTTCTGGTCGTAGGTGGGGGGATGAGCGAACACACGCGAATAAGGGGTTTGGGGTGCAGGATCAATTCCTGTGGGAGCCGAGAAGTCAAACTGCCCGGCGATCATGACAGAGGCCGGCAGCGAGCGTTATGAATCACGGCCCAACAATTGCGGGAATTCGCCCAATCGATCCAACCGGCACCATGCAGCCCCAAAACCGCAAAGCGCGTTTGCTCCGGACGGGAAGAAACCGGGTTGTTCCCTGTAGGGGCCGGCGCTCCTGTCGCGCCGTAGTCTGACGAAGGCGGATGACGCCGCCCACGGACGTCCACGAGGGACGTCCCTGCGAATTGCTGTTTCCTTGGAGTTGAACGACAAATTCCCTCGGTCGGGCTTGCCCCCTAAATTGGCTACAAGGAATGACTCGACGAATGCGACCAGACCTCCCTAAGGTTCCTATTATTTAATCGTTAGAGTTGGATCCCCGAAAATACTATGATTGATCAAAACGCGTCGCTGAACGAGCTCGCCCAATCCACCGCCGTAATTTTCAAACAAAAATCCGGCCAGATCGCCCGTTGGATCGCCGCCGCCCCCGGGCGGGTCAACCTCATCGGCGAACACACGGACTACAATGACGGGTTCGTGTTCCCGATGGCGCTGGAGCGGTACACGGTCATCGCCGCCGCCCCGAACGGCACCCAGAAAATTACCCTGACCAGCGGCATCACCAAGGGCGCGGCCACGATCGACCTCAGCCAGCCGCTCCAGCGCGGCGAACCATCCTGGGCCAACTACGTCAAGGGCGTCATTGTCGGCTTCCAACGGCTCGGCCAGAAAATCCCCGGCTTCGATGCCCACATTGAATCCACCGTCCCGGTCGGCGGCGGGGTTTCCAGCAGCGCTGCGTTGGAGGTGGCCACCGCCACGTTGCTTGAGGCCGTCACTGGCAAAAAGCTGACGCCGGTCCAGAAGGGTTTGCTCTGTCAGAAGGCCGAACATGAGTTCGCGCTCATGCCCTGCGGCATCATGGACCAGTTCATTTCTGTCATGGGCAAGGCCGGCCATGTCCTGCTGCTCGACTGCCAGTCCCGCCGGACCAAGCTGGTGCCGATGAAGTCCAAGGCCGTCGCCATTCTCGTCATCAACACCAACGTGAAGCACGAGTTGACCGGCAGCGAGTATCCCGACCGCCGCCGCCAGTGCGAAGCCGCCGCGCAGGCGCTGGGGGTGAAATCCCTGCGCCGCTCGACCCTGGCCGAGGTGAATGCCGCCCCGAGCAAGATGACCAATCTCGTCTTCCGCCGCGCCCGGCACGTCGTGACTGAGATCACCCGCACCACCGAGGCCGCCGCCGCTTTCGCCCGCGGCGATTGGGCGACCGCCGGCGAGCTGATGTATGCGAGCCACGCTTCGTTGCGCGGCGACTATGAGGTGAGCTGCCCGGAACTCGATGACGTGGTGGCGATCGCCCACGGCCTCGGCCGGAAAGGCGGCGTTTACGGCTGCCGCATGACCGGCGGCGGTTTTGGCGGCTGCTGCGTCGCGTTGGTGCAGGCGTCCAAGGTCAAGACCATCGCCGCGAAGATCGCCTCGGCCTACAAGGCCCAGACCAAGATCACTCCGAGCCTGTTTGTTTCCCGGCCCGGCCAGGGAGCCATGTTGCTCAAAGGCTAAGCGAAACTTCCGCACCCCAACCCCTCCGCTCAAACCCATTCCCCACAATGCAAATACAACTGCAATGGATTGATTACACTATTTTGCTGCTCTACACGGGCTTCGTGATCGGCATCGGCTTCGCGCTGGCCCGCTACATGAAGAGCTCGTCCGACTTCCTCACGTCGGGCCGCTCCATCCCGACGTGGGTCACCGGACTGGCGTTCATCTCCGCGAACCTCGGCGCGCTTGAACTCGTCGGCATGGCCGCGAGTGGGGCGAAATACGGCATCGCCACCAGCCACTTCTACTGGGTGGGCGCGATCCCCGCGATGGTCTTCCTCGCCGTGTTCATGATGCCGTTCTACTATGGTTCCAAGGCGCGCTCCGTGCCGGAATACCTCAAGATGCGCTTCGATGAACGCGTCCGCGCCCTGAACTCCATCGCCTTCGCGGTGATGACCCTGTTCGCCTCCGGCATCTCGATGAATGCGCTGGCCAAGCTGATGAACCAGTTGCTCGGCTGGGATTACAACCTCGCCCTCTGGGTCTGCTCCATCGTTGTGTTGCTCTACGTGCTCAAGGGCGGCTTGACCTCGGCCATTTACACCGAAGTGCTGCAATTCTTCATGATCGTGCTAGGATTCGCGCCGGTCGTCTACCTCGGGCTCAAGGACGTCGGCGGCTGGGACGCAATGAACGCCACCTTGCAGGGCGTGGCCGTGAATCCCGCCGCGTTGAATCTGGCCGAGCCCGGTATTACCTACGGGGCGAACGCCTGGACCAGCGCGTGGGGCCCGCTCCTCGGGGGACCGACCGCCAACCCGATGGGTGTGGACTGGTTCGCAATGATCTTCGGCTTGGGCTTCGTGCTCTCGTTTGGTTACTGGTGCACCAACTTCCTCGTCGTACAACGCGCGATGGCGGCCAAGAACATGACCGCCGCCCGCAACACCCCGCTGGTGGCCGCCGTGCCGAAGATGATCTTCCCGATCCTCGTCATCGTGCCCGGCATGATCGCGGTGGCGCTCACCGCCAACCCCGGCAAGAACTACCGCATTCCGCCGCCTGTCGTCGCGGAGGCGGCTTACGTCCATGCCGTGGCCGTGGTGAAGTCCGCCCAACCGGCCGACCCGGCCGCCGCCGTCAAAGCGGTGGGCGCGGCCTTGGGTAAAAAAGTGAACGGGGACAAAGTCACCGCGCTCGTGGCCGCGCAGGCTGCCGCTCCCATGCCCGATGCGCAGATCAAGGAAGGTCTCTACAACAGCATCGCCGAATACGACTACGACGGCGTGATCCTGTCGCTGGTGAAAAAGTATTGCCCGCCCGGGCTGCTCGGCCTGGCGCTCACCGCCCTGCTTGCCTCGTTCATGTCCGGCATGGCCGGCAACGTCACCGCGTTCAACACCGTGTTCACCTACGACCTTTATCAGGCGTATTTCGCGAAGGACAAATCCGACGCGCACTACATGACCATGGGCCGCGTGATCACCGTCGTCGGCATTCTGCTGAGCATCGGGTGCGCTTACTTCGCCTCGATGTACAACAATGCCATGGACATCATCCAACTCGTGTTCGGCTTTGTGAACGCCCCGCTTTTCGCGACGTTTTTGCTCGGCATGTTTTGGAAACGCACCACCGGCACCGGCGCCTTCCTCGGCCTGTTCGGCGGCATCGGCACCTCGGCCATGTTCCATGCGCTGACCATCGCCTCCGGCAACGCCCCGGGCGTCAAGGGTGGCTACCTGGGTGTCGCCCACAGCTTCCCGAGCGAGATGGCCCAGAACTTCTGGCTCGCCGCCTTCGCCTTCATCGCCTGTTTCGTGCTGACTGCCGGCATCTCGCTGGCCACCGCCCGCACCAAGACGGACGACGAACTCAAGGGGCTCGTTTACTCGCTCACCCCGAAAATCAAGGACACCGATCAGGCTTGGTATCAGCGCCCGGCCGTCATTGGCAGCGTGCTACTCGTCTGCTGTGTGATCCTGAACATCCTCTTCTGGTAAACCCCCAACACTGAAAATACCATGGGTCTCGACATACGTTATCCGATCGGCCTGATGTTCTCCCTCATCGGGATTCTGGTGACCGTCTATGGACTGGTCACCGGCTCCAACAAGGCGCTCTACGAGCGTTCACTGGGCATCAATATCAACTTCATCTGGGGGATCGTCCTCCTGATTTTCGGCGCGTGGATGCTCTTCATGGCCATCCGCGCCAAAAAACAGGGCAAGTAGCCACCCGTGATTCGGTCTCAGCCCACACGGGTCCTCCGTGTGGGCTTTTTATTGCTCTCCCCGGATGGAAGGAAACGAACATTATCCCGCGAAATTGCTCACTTGGCAGCCGGTATGGGTTGAGGAACCGGGGGCACGGCCGATTGCAGGCTGGTGATTGCCTGGTGGACGCCACGACCATCCCGTTGGTCGCCTCGCGCATGGCCGGGGCTAAGCACCGGCGGCGCAAGGCGGCGGCGAAGTGTCATCTGCGGATCGATCGGCAGAGATTGCGCGCCCGCTTCGCGATCGTTGACCACCGCCCGGGAGCACGACCGCACGCGGGCCACCGAGATGTGCGCCAGCCTGCGGGACGGCGAGATCGTGCTCTTTGGCAAGGCCTACCTGCACTTTGCCCACCTGGGCTCGCTGGCCGGGCGGGGCGTCTTTTTCGTCACCCGGGCCAAGGACAACCTGACAGTCAGGGTGAAAAAACGTCTGCCGGCCCACGCTGATCCGCGCATCCTGCGAGATGAACTCATCGCCCTCACCGGGCACCACGCCCGGCGGGACTATCCCGGCGTCCTGCGTCGGGTCACCACCCGGGTCGAGGTCGATGGCTTGGAACGTGAGAGGGTTATCCTCACCAACAACCTCGCGTGGAGTCCCCGCACCGTGAGCGACCTCTATCGGTGCCGCTGGTCCATCGAAGTCTTTTTCAAGCTACTCAAACAGACCGTGCAACTGGTCGACTTCCTCGGAAATAACGCCAACGCGGTCAAGGGGCGGGTCGGGACCGCGTTGCGCGTGCATCGGCTCCTGCGCTTTCTAGTCTACGACCTGAGCTATTTCGGTAGTGTTTTCAAAAAGGAATTCGGCTGCACGCCATCGCGCTATGCGGAGCAACAGAAAAACGGGGACAAGTCCGGGTGACCTGCCTGCGGGCGGATGGATTTACGGACCGACGGCAGCGGGCGGCACCTAACCGAGACCCGGGCGGGCAACGCCTCTCGCCCCCATTCTTGGGGGCATACACGGCAAGGGGCGTGTGCTATGCTAACCCTAACCGAAACCGCGAAAATACACGTATGCCCCATCCACTGCCCCGATCTGCTGGTGGAGCAGCGTTCCCCCATTACACCCCATGAGAAAAAAATCATTGCTGACCACCCATGCAGGCATGCTGGCGGGGCTGTGCCTTGCCGGTATCGTGTGCCCGAGTGAGGCCGACACGGCCAAGCTCACTGTGCTGGAGGGGGAATACTGGTGGGGCGGCCTGAGCGCCAGGGGCCACGAGACCCCCTACGATGCCAAGAGCAAGGTCGCGTATGATCTCTACGGGAACAACCAAGGCAACCAGGCCCAACCCCTGTTGCTTTCCAGCAAGGGACGCTTCGTCTGGAGCGAGGCGCCGATCCGCTACAGCTTCAGCAGCGGCACCCTGGAGGTCACCACGCGGGCGGGTGAGATCATCACCGGCCAGCCCGGCGCCAATCTCCGTGACGCCTACCGGTTTGTTTCCAACCGATACTTCCCCGCGAACGGCAAGATCCCCGACGAGTTGCTCTTCACCCATCCGCAATACAACACCTGGATCGAGTTGATGTATGACCAGAATGAGGAGGCCATTTTGGCCTATGCCCGCGCCATCATCCAAAACGGATACCCGCCGGGCGTCCTGATGATCGATGACAACTGGCAGGAGGACTATGGCACCTTTGAATTCTCGGCGCGTCGCTTCAAGAACCCCCAGGGAATGATGCAGGAACTGCACAGGATGGGGTTCAAGGTCATGTTGTGGGTCTGCCCCTTCGTCAGCGCTGACTCGGCGGATTTCCGCCATCTGGCGCAAGAGGGCATGCTCGTCTTGGATCCCCAGAAAACCCAGGACATCCTCTGGGCCAACACCAAGAACCGGGCGGCGGTGATCCGCTGGTGGAACGGGGCCAGTGCGTGCCTTGACCTGAGCAATCCCAAGACGATGCAGTGGTTCCAGGATCGGCTTGACCACCTGGTAAAGACCTACGGCGTGGATGGCTTCAAGTTCGACGCGGGGGACGCCAGATTTTATGCAGATGGCGTCGTGTCGTTCAAGCCGGGGCTCATTCCCAATGATCACACCACCTATTTTGCCGAGGTCGGCCTGCGTTATCCGCTCAACGAGTACCGCGCCTCCTGGAAGATGGCCGGCCTACCCCTCGCCCAGCGACTGCGCGACAAGGGCCATGAGTGGGCGGATCTGGCCAAGCTGATCCCCGACTTGATGTCCCAGAGCGTGATGGGCTATGCCTACACCTGCCCGGACATGATCGGCGGCGGGGAGTATCGCTCCTTCCTCAATGCGGCGACGATTGATGAGGAGCTGGTCGTGCGTTCCGCCCAAGTGCACGCGCTGATGCCGATGATGCAGTTTTCGGTGGCACCGTGGCGGGTGCTGTCGAGCCAGCACGCGGATATCTGCCGGGAAATGGCCGAACTGCACCTCCGGATGGGGCCGACGATTCTGGCCCTGGCGAAAGAGGCGGCGCGAACGGGGGAGCCGATCGTCAAGCCGATGGCCCTGGCCTTCCCGGACGGCGGATTTGAGACCATCAAGGATCAGTTTGTGCTCGGAAACGATATCATCGTCGCGCCAGTGGTGGGGAAGGGGGCGCGGGCCCGCAGCGTGGTCCTGCCGGAGGGCCAATGGAAATCGGAGGATGGCCGGGTTCACACCGGAGGAGCCGCCGTGAACATCGAGGTGCCCTTGGAGCGCCTGCCTTACTTCACCCGGATCAAGCCCTAGATTGACGATCATAACCATGTTTAAAAAATATATCTCTCTCGCGATCCTGGCTCTGGCCGGCGGTGGGTTCCTGACCGGGGGGCAGGCTGCGCCGCAAGCGAAGGCCACGCCGCCGAATATTGTCATCATCTTCAACGACGACATGGGCTATCGCGACCTGGGGTGTTTCGGGTCACCTCGCCCGCTACCAGCGGTGACCGCGGGCAAGAGTTCATCGCCCAAACCATCCCTCCCATAATGAAAACCACCCCAATCGGGAAAGGCCGCATGTTCGCCGGGTTGCTCGGCGTGACCCTCCTCCTGGCCACGGCCGCCGGGCAAGCCGCTGCCCAGCCCCCGGCGAAAACCACCGCGCCCCTCCTAGGCTGGAACAGTTACGATTGCTACGGCACCAACATCGATGAAAACCTGACGCAGGCCAACCTGGAGGCCTTTGTGCAAAAGCTGAAGCCGCATGGCTACGAGTACTTCGTGATCGATGCCGGCTGGTACAAGCATTACGATTTGAAACCGGGAGAAACCTGGCCCTCCGATGGCGATAAGGCCCATCTGGCCATCGATGAGTTCGGACGATTTACGCCCTCCCCGGTGCTGTTCCCGAACGGGCTCAAGGTCCTCGCTGATTACGCCCACTCGCACGGCGTCAAATTCGGCCTGCATCTCATGCGCGGCATCCCGCGCAAGGCCGTGGAGTTGAACCTGCCCATCAAGGGCACCCCCTACACCGCCCGCGACATCGCCAACGTTAACGATATTTGCAACTGGAGCAGCCTGAACTACGGCATCGATATGGATAAGCCCGGCGCGCAGGCATATTACGACAGCGTGGTCGAGCTGGCCGCCAGCTGGGGCATCGATTTCATCAAATACGACGACATCGTCCACAAGCCCCGCGAGATCAATGCCGTGGCCGATGCCATCGCCAAGACCGGGCGGCGCATCGACCTGAGCATTTCGCCGGGCGATGACATCGATCCCGCGCATTACGAAACCTATCAAAGAGCCGCCATGATCCGGATCTCGCGCGACATCTGGGACCTGCGGGAAGACATCGAGATCACCTTCAGCACCTGGGAGAAGCTGCTGCCCTATGCCGGCAAGGGCTTCTGGCTGGACATGGACATGATTCCCTTCGGGCACCTGCGGGTGAACCATCCGGCCAGCAAGAACCGGCTGAACAGCACCCGGGGCTACGAGCGCATGGACCATTTCACCTATGCCCAGAAAAAGAGTTTCATCACGCAGCGCGCCATGGCGGCCTCGCCCCTCTTCATGGGCGGGACCCTGACATCCTCGGACAACACCTCCTTCGAACTGATCACCGATCACGAGATGCTGGCGTGCAATCAGAACGGGGTGACCGGCCGCCTGGAGAAACGAGTCTCCAGCTACGCTGAGAAAGTGGACGTCTGGAAGACCCCGCACCAATCCCGGGCCGACGCTGGTTGGATCGGGGTTTTCAACCGCAATCCCTACATGGAAATAATCCAATTCTCCAAGAGTGACCTGGGCCTCAACCCGGGCCTGGCCTATGCGCTGCACGATATCTGGGGAAAAAGGACTTTGCCGGACACGGAGCAATTCATCTTCGAAATCCCTGCCGACGACGTCGTGTTCATCCGTTATCAAGTCCAGCCGGGTAAGCCGGTGTCTCGGTGAAGTTCATCACCGAAAGCATGAAGACACGCAGCCCTTTCCCCGCTCGGGCCGAAAAAAAGATAGGATTCGGCTTTCGCGCCTTCCGGCGAATTGAACCTCCTGCTTGCGGGCACCATATCGGCAATAATCCCCCAAAATACTATACCATGAATATGAACCATTTTATCATCCTGCCGCTTTCTTCTTGGGGCAGAGCTAGAGCATTCTTTCTGCTTTTTCCCGCCCTGCTGGCGGCGAACCTAGGGGCCGCGCCGGCCGGGGCGGTTGATTGGGGCAAGATCAGCGTCAAGGTGGCCGCGACCCGCCCAGTGCGCGCCGAGCATCGCATGGTGACCGGGCAGGATGGGTTTAGTCACATCGAGATTGTGCTGACCAATCCAGGGGAATCCGTGCTGACGATCGAATCGGTTGACGTTTCGATCCCGCTGGCCGGGAAACTCGCCCAGGACGCGGAGGTGATTCATGGCAGCAGCTGCATGGGGCGCAGAGCGCTGCTGCGGGAGCCCATCGTCTCGCTCCGCGACCGAACCAAGAGCAGGAACCAGGAGTTGAAGAGCGTGCCGCATTTTGATCCGCGCGAGGTGCTGGATCCGGGCAGCAGGAGTTACAGCTACATGTATGAACTGGTCCGGCTCGCCGAGGGCCAGTATCTGCTGGCCGGTTCGCTGAGCTGGCGCATCTTTATTCCGGTCTTGTCCGTGTCCGACTCTGCGTTCCGGGTCCATTCGGACGGGGAGGGCAGGCAATTGAAGCCGGGTGAATCCATTGCCTACGAAAAGATCGTCCTCAAGCGCTCTTCCGACTGGCGGGATCTGCTCAGGGAATTCGGCCGGGCGATCGCCGTGGAAAACGGGATCAAGCAAGTCAAGGAGGTCGAATTCAAGGGCTGGGCGACCTGGGACTACTATGGGCGGATTTTTACCGCCGATGACATTCTTAAAAACATGGCCGAGGTGAACAAGTTGCATCCCGGGCCTCTCCTCATTCAGATCGACGGAGGCTGGTGGACGGAGCGCGGCGATTACATGAGTGTCCGCGCGAATTTGCCGGGTGGCATCAAGGCTCTGGCGGACAAGATCAAGGCGGCCGGCAACATCCCGGGATTGCACTTCGATGGTTTCCGCGGAGACATCAACTCCGAGATCTACCGCCAGCATCCCGAATACTTCCTGCGCGACCAAGACGGGAAAGTGATCGAGGATCGGCAGGAAAGGTACGATCGCGTCTTGAGCACCATCTATTTTGATTACTCCCATCCGGGGGCCCGCAGCTACATTGCGGAGTGCATCACCCGGATGCGGGAATGGGGGATCACTTACTTCAAGGTGGACTTCATGCGCTATGGGCTGGAGTCGGAGATCAAGCAGGCGCATCCGCACGTGACCAAGGTGATAGCCTACGATCCCGCGCTGACCAGCGTGGAGCGCTTCCGGCTCGGCCTGCAGGCCATGCGTGACGCGATCGGGCCGGAGAATTACTTCCTGGGTTGTTCCGCCGTGTTTGGTCCCTGTATCGGCTTCGTCGACGGCATGCGGACCGGCGGGGACATTCATCCGCATTATCCCGAGTTCCCGATCCGCGTGCTCGCGAATTCGGGCAACTTCTATCTGGACGGGACGGTCTTCAACATCGATGTCGATTACCTCGTCTTCCGCGAGGCCGCGGATGAGGACGCCAAGGTGTCCAAGGATCCCAAGAAGTCCGGGGGCAGCCTGGCGCTGCATGAGGCCCGGATGTGGGCTGACTACAACAAGCTGGTTGGGAATGCCCGACTCCAGAGCGACAACCTGCTGCTGCTGCGGCCGGAGCGAAAGGCGCTGGTGAAAGAGGTCTTTGACTGGCCGGCCATGGACGAGGCCGTGCCGCTCGATCTGTGGAAGCGGGCCGCGACCAAGGAGGATGGCTTCGAACTCATCCTCGCCCGAAAAGGCGGACAGATTTTTTTGGGGGTCTTCAACTGGGGCGCTGCGGAGAAGTCCTATTCTCTGAGGGCCTTCGGGCTGAGACAACCCCTGTCCCTTCCCGGGCGCCATTCCACCATCCTGACCTATCAGGGCACCGAGAGCTTTGCCCAATTGTTTGGCACGCTCAGTTCCAGGTGAGCCCTAAATCGCGGTAACCATGTCATCCCTAAAATCTTTTTTCGCCGTGCTGACGCTGACCGCAACCGCGGCCTCTTCAATAGTGGGGGCCGCCACCGTGGCAGTCGTAGATGGTGTGGGCGCGGGGCAATTCGAGCTCAGGAACGCCCAGGGGATGACCGTGCGCCTGGCGGCCTATGGGGCCCGGGTCACCTCCCTCGTGGTGCCTGACCGGGACGGCAAGTTCGCCGATGTGGTCTTGGGGTATCACGACGTCGAAGCGTATAAAACCGCACCCAAGAAACCTTATCTCGGGGTGACGCTTGGCCGTTATGCCGGGCGGATTGCCGGAGCGCGGTTTGTCCTCGATGGGAAAGAATACCAGCTCTCGCGCACCGGCGGCCCGAATCACGGCCACGGGGGCGTGGTGGGATTTGACAAGGTGACGTGGCATGCGGAACGGACCACGGACGGCGTCCGATTCACCTACCGCTCGGTGGATGGGGAGGAGGGCTATCCCGGAAATCTGGATGTGAGTGTCACGTATTCCCTCACCAGTGACAACGCCTTGGTCATCGATTACCAAGCCACGACCGACCAGCCGACGCCGGTCAACCTTTCCAATCACAGTTACTTCAATCTCGCGGGGGAGGGCGCGGAGACGGTGCTGGATCATGTGCTTATGGTTCGCGCCGACGCCATGCTTGCGATCGACGAAGCCTCCATCCCGACAGGCCAGATCGTTCCGGTGGCGGACACGCCTTTCGATTTTCGTGCCCCCCGGCGGATCGGTGACCGCATCAAGGACGAGGACCAGCAACTCCTGCTGGGCAAAGGCTACGACCATACCTTCGTGCTGAACCGTGCCAGCGATCGTCAACCGACTGTGGCGGCGACACTCTACGATCCGGCGAGTGGGCGCTTGATGGAAGTGCTGACGCAGGAGCCCGGGATGCAGGTCTACACGGCGAACTTCCTCGACGGCATCCTCGTGGGCAAGTCGGGCCGGCCCTATTTGAAACGCAGCGCCGTTTGCCTGGAGACACAGCACTTTCCTGACAGCCCCAACAAGCAAAGCTTTCCCAGCACCATTCTGCGTCCGGGTGAGCTGTACCAGACCCGCACCATCTACCGTTTTTCCACCCGCAATCAGCTCTAATCCCCTATCATGAATCTCCCAAACAAAGTATGGCCACTCGTGTGTGCAATGGCGGGCGCCTCACTCTCGTTCGCCAAGCCACCCAACGTCGTCATCATCTACGCGGATGACCTCGGCTATGGCGATGTTGGTGCTTATGGCGCCGCAGAAATCGATACCCCGAATCTGGATATGTTGGCGGCACGGGGCGTCCGCTTTACCTCCGCCTACGCCACGGCCGCGACCTGCACGCCCTCGCGATACTCCCTCCTGACGGGGGAATATGGCTTCCGCAACAAAGGGGCCGTCATCCTGGCGGGCAATGACCCGTTGCTCATCGATCCGGCCAAGGCGACGATCCCCTCGCTGCTCAAGTCTGCCGGCTACGCCACCGGCCTGGTCGGCAAGTGGCATATCGGCCTGGGTGGCCGGAATACACCGCTGGACTGGAACGGCCTGATTGCACCGGGGCCGCGGGAGGTGGGCTTCGATTATTCCTTCCATATGGCGGCCACGGCCGACCGGGTGCCGGCGGTGTACATCGAAAACGGCCGGATCGTCGGCTTGGATCCAGCCGATCCGGTGGGGGTGAATTACCTGCAGCCAGAGGGCGACGAACCCACCGCCCTGTCCCATCCCGAGCGGCTGCGCACCCAGGCTGATGAGCAGCACGGCAAGACCATTGTCGATGGCACGAGCCGCATCGGTTACATGGTGGGGGGCAAGTCCGCCCGCTGGACCGATGAAGAGATGGGCGATGTCTTCTTGAAAAAGGCCGTTGATTACGTCGAAAGCCACAAGGACCGGCCGTTCTTCCTGTACTATGCCATGCACGAAAATCATGTCCCCCGCATTCCGCACCCGCGGTTCCGTGGTGCCACCAGTCTGGGGGTGCGCGGGGATGCCGTGGTCCAGATGGATTGGAGCATCGGCGTCCTGATGACCAGGTTGCGCGAACTCGGTCTGCTGGAAAACACGCTCGTCATTTTCTCCAGTGATAATGGCCCCGTGCTGTATGATGGATATTATGACGGTGCGCGGGAACGCAATGGCGCTCATCGTCCGGCCGGTCCGTGGCGCGGCGGCAAGTACAGCGCGTGGGAAGGTGGCACCCGCATGCCCTTCATCGTCAGCTGGCCCGGCACCGTGGAGCCGGGGGTCTCCGATGCCCTCATCAGCCAGGTGGACCTGCTGGCCAGTCTGGCCGCCCTGGTGCAAGTCAAGGTGCCCGCCGGCAGTGCCCGGGATAGTCAGAACCTGCTGCCGGTGCTGCTGGGCAAGACGGGGACCGGCCGGGATTACCTCATTCAACAGGGGGTCAAGATGGAGGCCATCCGCCAAGGTCCGTGGAAATACCTGCCGGAGGGATCCGTGACGAACCGGGGCGCGATCGGAAAGTTTTTCACCGATGCCATTGCCGCCCCTGGAGCGTTGTTCTACCTGCCGGAGGATCCGGGCGAAGAGCGTAATCTGGCCCACCTCTACCCGGCCAAGGTGAAGGAGCTGAGGGCTCTGCTCGATCAGGAGGTGGGCGACAATTCCGCGCGTGATTCAACCCAGGATCAGCTCGGCGGGGCCGTCAAACGATGAGTGCGGCCCGGCCAGATCACCGGCAACAAGACTGGCGCGACTGTTTGCTTTCGCGGGTCGGCGGTTGGCGGAATCGAGGGAAAGCGATTTTTCCCG
Source organism: Lacunisphaera sp. (assembly GCA_029945855.1). Classification (GTDB taxonomy): domain Bacteria; phylum Verrucomicrobiota; class Verrucomicrobiia; order Opitutales; family Opitutaceae; genus Lacunisphaera. The sequence continues at coordinate 5,588 of JAQSDJ010000121.1, read as the reverse complement.
CGGGCAAATCCGGTGAATCTTTATGATGAAAACGATCAATCTGCTCTCTCTGGCCCTGGCCGGCTCGGCCTTTATCCTGGCTTCCTCCGCCCCCGGGCAGGCGGCCCCCGTCTGCAGCTGGGATGCCGCGACCAAGGAACTGTCCTTTTCCTTGTCCCGCCTGTCGGGGGTGTTGAATTGCGACCTGTCGGCGGCCCACGGCAAAAGCCATCATTTCAGCAAAGTCGTCCACAAGCCCTCGAATACCCTGGTGAGCCCGGACGCAGGCGGCATGGTGAAGGCGGGCCTGCTTAATTACTTCCGCGTGCTCACCACCGGCGGTTACCTGACCGAACTGCGGGTGGAGCCAGCCACCCTGCGGCCCGAGAAGGATGGGATCACCTTGATCTATGAGCCGACGATTCGTCGGCAGGCCCGGGTAACCGCCCAATTCACATTCCGGGAGCCGAATATCATCGATCTGGACCTGCGGGTGGAAACCTTGGCGTCCTACCCGGGATTCGAGATCCTCCTGTCCGCGTATATGGCCCCGGGGTTCGAATCAGGGGCCTACGTGGCCAAGCAGGAGTTCGGGCCGACCGAGCCGCAACAGATTCGCATCCAGGATCAGCCCATGATCCATGGGGTCTGGCCGTTCTTCCCGCGGGACGAAGCCGGGGCACACCGGCTGACCGACGGGCGGCACCAAAAAGGCCGGTACTTCTGGCGGATGGCCATCGGGCGGCGCTACGGCCTGCCGCTGGCATTCTTCAGCAAGGGAGAGGTTGATGTCCTGCTCATGGGCCGGCCCGAGGATGTTTATGCAGTCGGAGCCACCTACACGGGTGATGCAGAGACCGACAGTATCGCACGACATCGCAGTCTCTACCTGTCGCTTTTCGGCGAGGATTTCCAGCCGGGCGAGGGGAGGCGCACGCAGATGCGGATGATCATTGACGATTTTGGGAGCGATCCGATGAAGCATGCCGAGCTGTACCAAACCTTCCTGAAGGAGGTGGGACCGATTCCCCGCACTTTTCCCATCAACCCCGCTGAATAACCCAAAATCACGCATGTCTCGTAGAAGGAGGATCCCAATTGGCCAAGCCGACAATCTTCCCGGCACGATTGGGCGATATTCCCGAATTCTTGAACCGAAGCCCCTACCCGCTCGTGCTCTGCTTCTGCTAGGATCTGCCGCAGATTCCGCTTAATGAATATCCCACCGTTGAAAACCTGGCTGATTTTGCTGCTGCTGCTGCCGAGGCTGCACGGAGTGCCGGGTAAGCCGGGCAGCGACCGACCCAACGTCTTGTGGATCACGGGCGAGGATATGAGCGCCCGCTGGCTAGCCTGCTATGGCAACACGACGATCCAGACCCCGAATTTCGACCGACTGGCGCGGGAGGGTTTCCGCTATGCGAATTGTTACGCGCATACGCCGGTCTGTGCCCCGGCCCGCAGTGGTTGGATCACAGGGATTCATCCGGTGTCGACCGGGACGATCTACATGCGCAGCCTCAACGCGCTGCCCCCATCGCTGGTCTGGTACCCCGACGCCCTGCGGGCCCGTGGCTACTTTGCGGGCAATGCGACTAAGACGGATTACAATACGTCGAACCGGAAGAACAACGAAGCGGGATTTGGTGGCGCCGAGAACCAAGGCACCGTCGGCCACTACGAGAATACCTGGGATTCCTACGAGGAGACTTGGTGGAATAACCCGAAGCGGAAGCCGAACCAACCGTTCTTCCAGGTGATCAATGCGGCCGGGGCCCATGAGTCCGTCCTGCACCGCGAAAAGAATACCAACGAGGGGGTCGATCCCGCCGCCATGAAACTGGCGGCCTATCACCCGGATATTCCCGAACTGCGTCTCGACTATGCCCGCTACACCGCGGCCGTGATGGGCGCGGACAAGGCGTTGGGCCGGATTCTCGAGCAGCTGGAGAAGGACGGGCTGGCCGAAGATACCATCGTGATCTACAATTCAGACCATGGGGGCGTGATTGGCCGCAGTAAGCGCTTTTTGTATGATTCGGGCACCCAGGCCGCGTTCATCGTCCGTATTCCGAAAAAATACCAACACCTGTGGCCGGCCGACCAGCCGGGCACCCGGATCGATCGCCTGGTGAGTTTCCTGGATATGCCGAAAACGTGGTTGGCGATCACCGGGTCGTCCATCCCGCCCGAAATGCAGGGCAAGGTATTTCTGGGCGCCACACAGGATGCGTCGCGGGACTATGTTTTCATGGCGCGGGAGCGGATGGACGAAGCCCCCGACATGCAACGGGCCGTGCGGGACAGCCGCTACCTCTATATCCGCAGTTACGAACCATTCCGACCGAACGGCCAGTATTTGGAATATCTCTGGAAAGCCCCGTCGATGCCGGCTTGGGAAGCCTACCATAAGGCCGGGCACACCGACGCGCTGACCGGGGCCTTTTTCCGGCCCAAACCGGTGGAGCAGCTTTTTGATTCTGAGACCGACCCGGATAATGTGAAAAATTTGGCGGCGGATCCGGCCCACGCCGCCCGGCTGGGCCACATGCGGACGGTGCTGCAAAAACAACAGGCGGTCCACTTCGACTGCGGATTTTTGCCCGAAGGAATTTTACTGCACCGGGTGGCGCGGCATAAAACCACCATCTATGATTTCATCCGTGATCCCCGCCTCTATGACCAGCAGGGTTACATGAAGGCTGCGGATGTGGCCAATTTCGCCACCCCGGCCGAGCTCCCGCAAATCGTGGACCTGCTCAAATCGGGTGATGCGGGATACCGCTATTGGGGTGTGCTGGGCTGTATTCAGCTGGGCCAGCAGGCGGCGACGCCCGAAGTTCTTCAGCTCATGGAGAATTTGATCCACACCGAGGTCAAGGACGAGGAGACGCTGGATGTGCGGGTGACGGCCGCCCTGTATTTGCACCTGGTCATCCCTGGGCAGACTGCGGCGCTGCGGTCCTTGGCCGAAGTCATTGTCGGGGCCCCGGGGAAGTCACCCGCCCGGGGTCGCGCCTGGGCCAATGTTAATCTCCTGGGCTCCCAGGCGCGCGGGATCGAGGCTCTGCTCAAATCCATGGAATTAAGCAAAAAGGACCAAGAGGTGCTTTCCCGCTTCGCCTCGCGAATTCACTAAGGTCGCAATTCACCAATTCGGAACCGGCCGCGCATCTCGTGGCTGCCATTATTCACCCCCCCCAAAAAAAATATCATGAATCGTAGATCCTTTCTCCGCACCAGCGGGTTGTTGCTGTGTTCAGCCGCCGCCTCGCCGCTGATCCTCAAATCACAGACCCTGGGCAGCAATGGCCGTCCGGGCGCCAACAGCCGCATCGGCATCGGTCTGATCGGCACCGGGCTCATCATGGGCGGGCACCTCAACTCCTACGCTTCATCGGATAGAACCCATGTGCTGGCGGTATGCGACGTGCACCAGGGGCGGCTCGAAGCCGCGCGCCGGCGCGTGGAATCGGTCAGCGGCAAGAGCCCGGCCAGCTATCATGCCTACGAGGAAATGTTGCAGCACCCCGGCATCGACGCCGTCGTGATCGGCACGCCCGATCATTGGCACGCCGCCCTGGCCATCGCCGCCATGCGGGCCGGCAAGGATGTCTATGTGGAGAAACCGATGACCCTGACCGTCGGCGAGAGCAAGGCCATGGTGGCGGCGCAGCAGCGCTACGGCCGGGTCCTGCAGGTGGGTTCCCAACAGCGGTCGGATGCGCGCTTTCGCAAGGCGGCGACGATGGTCCGCAACGGCTGGATCGGCGACATCAAGGCCGTCTACGCGGGCCTGGGTAATTTTCCGTCGCCGGAGCTGAAGGCGGCGGAGCCGGTTCCCGCGGAATTTGATTATGACCGCTGGCTGGGGCCCACCCCCTGGGTGCCGTATAATGCCGACCGGGTGATCGGCGACTACGATGGCGGCTGGCGCTGTTTCTGGGAATATGGTTCGCGCAAAAACGGGGATTGGGGCGCCCATCACTTTGACATCATCCAGTGGGCGCTCGGCCGGGATCACACGGGGCCGACGCGCTTTGTGCCCAAAGGCTTCGAAGGCGAGCCCTATCAATACCACGAATATGCCGACGGCATTCGCGTCATCCGCGATCATCCGGAACGCCGGGGGCACATGATCCGCTTCATCGGCACCAAGGGCGAGGTGATGGTGAGCCGCAGCGGCCTGGCCTCGGATCCGGTCGAGCTCGCCCGGGCCCCGCTGTCGGTCTCGGACGAGCGCTTGTATGAATCGGACGACCACCGCGAGAACTGGCTCGACTGTATCCTATCGCGGGGCACCCCGATCTGTGAGGTGAACATCGGTCATCGCTCGGCCACCATCTGCCTGCTGGCGGGCATTGCCGAGCGGCTGGAACGTCCCGTCGCCTGGGATCCAAAGGCCGAGCAGATCATCGGGGACATCGCCGCCACCCGCATGCTGGTTCGTCCCCGTCGGGCCGGCTACGCGCTGCCCGTTTGAACCGCCGCCGTGCATCCAACGATATCAACCCTTTGTCCCTTTACCCTGTCATGAATTTTTCCCGGTTTATTTTGATCGCCCTGCTGCTCTGCGGCCAGGTTTTTGGCGCGTCCAACCCCTCCGAATGGGTGCAGGCGCTGCATGGCAACGACTATGCCGCGCGGCTTGCAGCCCTGAACGCCCTTGAGTCGCGGATTGCCCACGCGAGCAATCCGGCGGCCGATGCGGCGCAACGCGCCGCCCTGGAGCGGGAGCTGCTGGGCTACGTTGCATCCGCCGAGTTCCCGGAACTGACCCGAGCTTACGTGATCCGGCTCCTGCCCCCGATCGCCTCGGAGGCGACGGTGCGGCAGATGCTCCAACTGGTGTCGGATCCAAAGACCAGCCGCATGCTCGGCAACGATGCCGCCGGCTTGCTGGGTCTGCTGGTGGATCTTGTGCCCCCGGACACGCTGTTGCAGAGCCTGCTGGCGGCCTCGGACCCCGCGCGGGAACTGCTCTGGTCGGCCGTGGCCCTGCGGGCGGACCCGCGAATGGCCAAGCCACTGGTGAAGCAGTTGCAGCAAAAGAAGCTCCCGTTGGACGACCTGGGCATCCAGACCCTCGGGACCATGGGTGGCCGCGATGCGGCTTCCTACCTGTTTGCGCAGTGGCAAAAGGCTGAAGGCGCGCGGCGCACCGTTTTGGCCCGGGCGATGGTGCACACCGGCGTCGCGAAGGCCGCCGAACTTAAAGAACTTTGCCTCCGCAGCGAGGCCACGGAAATCCGCGTCGCCGCGCTGCGGCAGTGGGCGCCCAAGAAGGAAGCGGCCGCCCTTCAGTTCCTGCAAGCCCAGCTCGACGCGGGCGCGACCGATCTCGATACCCTCATTGCCGTGCAGCTGGCCACGGGCGGCGACGCCACCTGGAAGTGGATCACGGAACGGGGGGCAAAGCTGACCGGTTCGACGCTGGTCGTGGTGCTGCAGCGTATCGGCGAGCAAAAGCGCAAGGCGATGGAACCCTGGGTGCTGCAGCGTCTGGCAGGCGCCAGCGAGCCGGTCGAACTGGCCGCCGTGCGCTGCCTCGCCACGGTGGGCGGAAGCAAAAGCATTGATGCGCTGGTCGCGCGCTCGAAATCCCCCTC
>JAQSDJ010000120.1 GCA_029945855.1 Lacunisphaera sp. | reverse complement strand
CCTGCAGGTGCTCGCCGGCACGGTCGCCGGGCTGAAGGTTTACCGGCAAAAGTGCGCGGCCGCGGTCGCCGACCCGGCGCTGCTCGCCACCGACCTCGCGGATTACCTCGTGCGCCGGGGCGTGGCGTTCCGCGAGGCGCACCATGCCGTCGGCGCGGTCGTCCGGCTGGCGGAGCAGAAGCAGGTCGCGCTGGACAAGCTGACCCTCGCCGACGTGCGGACGGTGCACCCAAAGTTTGCCAAAGGTTGGGTGGATTCGTTCCAGCTGCAGAAGGCGATGGCCCGGCGCAAGGGCACCGGCATGCCCGGCCCGGCGCAGGTCGCCCGGGAGTTCAAGCGCTGGCAGAAACTGTTGGGGTAGGGCATCCACGCGACGCCGGCGCCAGCCGTCTGACTACGGCTGCTACGGGGAAAGAGGATTTCGCTCCGCGATGAACCTTTGACCTGCCGCGGTCAGCGCGTTTGCTGTTGATTCACCTCCGCCATGTTCCCGCTGACGCCAAAGAACGATCCCGGACTCTATCCCTACCGGCAGGGGTTGTATTTCGCGTTTTTCAACGCGCTGAACTGGCAGGTCGCCACGGCGACGCCGACGGTGCTGTTCATGGCCTACCTTGGGGCGGATTCCTTCCAGACCGGACTCGTCTACAGCTGGGCGCTCCTGCTCACGCCGGTGCAGGTGTTCGCGACCGTGCTGTTGCCGCGGCTGGGCTTCAAGCGGCTGACGCTGGCGGGGTGGGGTGCCCGTAGCTGGTTTTTGCTGGTGCCGCTGGGCCTCGCCTTGTCCGCCCCGAAGGAATCGGCGCCTTGGATGATCTACGCGATGGTGGCGGCGATGTTCTGCTACTCGGTCAGCCGGTCGGTCGGTGCGGCGGCGATCACCACCTGGCTGCAGGGCCTGGTGCCGGCGCCGGTCCGCGGCCGCTACTGGTCGACAGATCAGATCATGACCGGCACGGCTTCGATCGCCACGCTGGTGCTCTGCGCGGCGACGTTCACCTGGCTGCCGCCGTCCGGCGCCTTCTCCGTGCAATACGCCTTCAGCATTTTGGGCGCGGTGGTGGCGTATCGCTGCCTGCGGGCGCTGCCCGACATCGAGCGGCCCACGGTTATGAATCTGGCCACGATCCGGGCGGATACGCCACGGCACCTGTTCGGCCCGGGACTGTTCCGTCACTACCTCTGGCTCGCGGTGCTGTATTACGTCATCATCACGCCGCTGGTGCCCTTCACGGCCTATTACCTCAAGGTGGAGGCGGGCGTCTCCTCGGCCCGCATCATCGGCTACACGATCGTGCAGTATCTTGGGGTCGTGGCCGGCAATTGGTTCATGCGCTCCCGGATCGACCGCACCGGCTGCAAGCCGTTCTTCCGGCTGTCGTTCGGGCTGGTCGCCGTGTTCGCCGTCGGGTGGCTGGCCGCCCTGCAGTGGCAGGCCTTCATGCCCTGGCTGCTGCCGGTGCTCTACCTCGTGCTCGGGGCGGGGACGGGCATGTTCACCGCGGCCAATGTCAGCTACCTGGCGAAGATTCTCCCGGAGCAGGAGCGCGCCCTGCCGGTCTCGCTGCACGGCGCGATGAGCTACTTCACCGGCGGGCTGGCGCCGATTGTCTGGGGGCTTTGTCTGAAGGAGGCCGGCCCGGTGCCCGCGGTCAACCACCTCGCATTCGAATGGTTCTTCCTCTTCACCCTGCTGGCCGCCGCGTGGCTGGTGCTGCTGATCAACTCGCTTGAGGAGAAGCCGGGCCACGTCGATCCGCTGCTCGAGGGCGGCTGGATCCTCCGGCCGTTCCGCGTGGTGGCCACCCTCATCAGCCTGGGCGGACCCGCCCGCCCGGACGACAAGACGGAAAAACCGGAGCAACGATAGGCTCGCCGCACGCCGCGTTTTTCTGCACGTTCCGGATTTTCCCATGGCCACCATCCGCATCCTCACCGACCGCGTCGCGAACCAGATCGCGGCGGGCGAGGTCATCGAGCGGCCCGCGGCGGTGGTCAAGGAGCTGGTCGAGAACTCGCTCGATGCCGGCGCGACCCGCATCGAGGTGGAGTTCCGCCACGGCGGGCGCAGCTACATCCGCATCGAGGACAACGGCAGCGGCATGACCAAGGACGACGCGCTGCTCTCGCTCGAGCGACATGCGACGAGCAAGCTCGTGGAAACGGCCGACCTCGACCGGCTCGGCACCTTCGGCTTCCGCGGCGAGGCGGTGCCCTCGATCGCCAGCGTGTCGCGCTTCGAGCTGCAGACCCGCCCCGCGGCCGCCGCGGCGGGCACCGAGATCCTCGTCAACGGCGGCAAGCTCGTCCACGTGCGCGAGTGCGGCGTGGCGGCGGGCACGCGCATCACCGTCTCGCACCTGTTCAACTCGGTGCCGGCGCGGCGCAAGTTCCTCAAGACCGACGCCACCGAGTCGGCCCACATCATCCAGACGGTCCGGCTCTACGCGCTGGCCTGCCCGGGAACGGCGTTCACACTGGTCGAGGACGGCCGCGTGCTGTTCCAGTCGCCGGTCTGCACGACGCTGACGGAGCGCGTGGCGGAAATCTTCGGCCGGCAGATGACGGCCGGCCTGCTGCCGGTGGACGTCACCGAGGCGGGCTGCCGGCTTAGCGGCCTGATCGGTCCGCCGGGCATCAGCCGCGCGACGCGGCACGAGATGCTGATGTTCGTCAACCGCCGGCCGGTGGACAGCCGCACGTTGAATTACGCGCTCATCGAGTCGTATGCGAACGCGCTGCCGAAGGGCCGCTATCCGGTCGCCGTGCTGTTCCTCGACCTCGATCCCGCGGCGGTGGACGTGAACGTGCACCCGGCGAAGCGCGAGGTGCGCTTCCG
>JAQSDJ010000119.1 GCA_029945855.1 Lacunisphaera sp. | reverse complement strand
CGGCCGTGCGCGAGGGGAGGTTGTGGGCCTCGTCGATGACCAGCAGGGTCTCGGCCGGGTCGAAGCCGGGCTGCTCGTAGAAGAGCCCGCGGTTGTCCGGCGCGAAGACGTAGTTGTAGTCGCCGATCCACACATCGTTAAAGGCGAGGGCGGTGCGGGTGATCTCGTAGGGGCAGATGCGGGCGTCGGCGCCGGCGCGGCGCAAGGTGTCGAGATCGTGCGGCTGGGCGTCGTCGAGGTAGAACTTGGCGAGTCCGCTCCCCGGCCAGCGCTCTGCGCAGTCGCGCAGGTAGTCGCAGCCGTCGCGAACGCAGTGGAAGGTGTGGTTGACGCAATGCTCCGCCTTGTTGCGCACCTGCCAGAAGGCCAGTCCGCTCTCGTAACCTATTAGGTTACAAGGGCGGGTATCGGTCATCTGCTGCAGCGTGCGCACGACCTGGAGCTGGCCGGTGGACTTGCCGGTCAGCCAGACGAGGCGGGCGAAGCGGCCGGCGCGCATCTGCCCGAGGGCGAACTCGAGCACGCAACCGGTCTTGCCGTAGCCGGTGGGGGCCTCGAAGAGCAAAGCTGAAGGCTGAAAGCTGCGCCGTTGCTGGCTGCTGCCAACCCGGTGTTTGTCCTGACCGTCGTCAGGCAAAAAAGCTGAAAGCAGATCCTGCTGGATCGTTTCCTGGCCGGGGCGGAGGGACTCGAAGGCGGGGTGGAAGGTCAGGGACCGGCGGCGCTCGGTGGCGCGCTGGCGGAGGTTGAGGAACTCGACGAGGGCGTCGAGCTGGTGATGGACGAGCGCCTCGTCGAACGGGGTGAGCGCGATGGTCTGCGCGAGCCCCGAGCCGGCTTCGACGAAGACGAGTTCCGCCTTGGTGCCCTTGGCGCCAAGCGCGCGACGGAGGACGGCGTAGGCGGCGAGCTGGAGGAAGTAGGGCGGGTAGTCGGCGCGGAGCTCGGCCTCCTCGGCCGGCAGCGGGCGGGTGACGCTCTTGATCTCGCGCAGGGTGTCGCCGACCAGCTGGTCGATGCGGCCGTTGAGGTGGAAGGTCCAGCCGCGGTGTGTGAGGCGGCCGTCGATGTCGACCTCGAACTGCACGTCGGGGCGCAAGGTCCCGTCGACGGTGCATTCCTTCTCGGTGCGGACGCGGAGCTCGTTGTGCCAGTGCTGGCCGAGCTGGGCGCGCCACAGGCCCTGCGGGCCGCCGCCCGACTCGTGCGGCCCGAGCGCGAAGTTGGCGAATTCGCCGACGCTCAGGCTGGCGGTGCGGTTGGCGAGGGAGAATTCCATGGGGACCAGCCCACGGAATACACGGAAGACCCGGAAGGAAAGAGGGAAGAGGCGAAAGTGGTAGGGGCGCTTGCCGTCAAGCGTCCGGGCGGTTGGGGGCAACCGCCCCTACCATGGCCCGCCGGCAAGCGGCGACCCTACAGCCGGATCTCGGTCTCGCCGCGCACCCAGTCCTCGAGCTGCCGGGTGATGCGGGCGACGGCGGGGGCGTCGGCGGTCTGGGCGGCGAGGGGCTGGTTCAGGAGCTGGGCGGCGGTGTCGCGGTCCGCGGCAACGAGCTGCGGCCACCATTGCTGCTTGGCGGGATAGCCCTCGTCGCGGAGGAAGCGGTAGAGGGCCTTGAGCCAGACGATGTCGGGCCGGCCGCCGGCGGCGAGGGCGGCCAGACTCGTGCGCAACAAGTCGGAGATGTCCGGCCGGGATTCGTCGGACACCGGATTGCGCGTGACGAGCGCACCCAAGGCGGCGGCGGCCTTCAGGGCGTCGTAAGAGCGGCCGATGCCGGCGCGCTGCTCGATGAAGCGGTGTTCCTTGATGAACCAGGTGCGGCCTTGGTTGGAGGATTCGAGCCAGAGCTCGGCCTCGTCGAAGAGGTCCAGCCGGCCTTCGCTCCCCGGGCTGGAGCTACGGCGCGCCGAGGCTGGTTTGGTTGACTTTGGGATCCGCTCGAGAAGATGCAGCACGCCGTGCTCGCCGGACCAGGCGGTCAGCTGCTCGAAGGAATCGGAGCCGGAAGGTGACTTCGAGAGGACGAGGGCGGTGGTCTGGAGCTGCTGGCCGGGCATGGCTGAGGTGAGAGTGAAAGTGAGAGTGAGAGGGGGCAGCAAAGGTGAGACGGGGAGTAATTCCCTTTCACCATTCCCTCTTCCTTTCACTTCGGGGCGGCCGGATTCTGGATCGTGACCAAGGTCTTGCCGTCGGGGGACCAGGGGGGCACCACAGCGCCGCCGGAGATGACGAATTTCATGCCGTCGCCCACGGACATATCGAGTTCCACGATCTTGCTCTTGGGCAGCATGACGAGGAAGCCGCTGGTGGGATTTGGCGTGGTCGGGACAAAAAGGGTCCAGACCTCCTCGGCGGTGCGGGCCTGGGGCTCGCCCTGCGCCTTGTTGGTCAGGAAAGCGATGGCATACATGCCTGGCCGGGGGAACTCGATGAGCACAACCTTGGAGAAGAGATTGCGTTTCTCGGAGCTGAAGGTGGCGACGATCTGCTTGACGGAGCTGTAGACGGTGTTGACGCCCGGGATGGCCTGCAGCATGCGCTCGCCGAGACCGAGGAGGTATTTGCCGAGGAAATAGCGCGAGATGTAGCCCAGCAGGCTGATCAGGGCGAAGACGATGAAGGTGGCGAGCACGTCCCAGAGAAACGGCACATGGCTCAGGCTTTCGGGCAGAAAGCGGTCGTAGAGCGGCCGCACGCTGCCGCCGACGAGGCTGATGATGTAGGTCACCGCCCACACTGTGACCACCAGGGGGGCGAGCAGCAGCAAGCCGGTGAAGAAGGCGTTGCGCAGGGATGTCATGCGGGTCTCGGGCATAGCGAGGCATTAACCACACTTGGCGGCGGAAGAACACTGATTTTTTCAGGCAGACGCGGGCG
>JAQSDJ010000118.1 GCA_029945855.1 Lacunisphaera sp. | reverse complement strand
GGCACCACGCGACGAGATACCACGCGCCGCCGTAAAAAACCACGCCCAGCGGTTCGACGTCGCGCATCGTCTCCTCGACCCGGTCGCGGCCCTGGTAGGTCATCCGCAGCACGCGCCGCAGCACCACGCCCTGCTGCACCGGCAGCAGCCAGCGCTGCCCCGCGGCCTCCGGCGCCGTGCGCCGCGAACTCTGGCCGTAGACCAGCGTGCGCGCCACCAGCCGCTCGACGTGGTCCTGCCGGTCGCGCGGCAGCACGGCGCGCAGCTTGTCGAGCGCCGTGGCCATGGGCGCCTGCAGCGAGGCGTCGGTGAACTGTTTCACGAGCTCCCCGCCGACGAAGAGCGACGTGGCCTCGTCGGCCGTGAACATGACCGGCGGCAGCTGGTAGCCCTTGAGCAGGCAGTAGCCGACCCCCGCCTCGCCCACGATGGGCACGCCCGCCTCGCCCAGCGCGGCGATGTCGCGGTAGACCGTGCGCTCGGTGATCTCAAAATGCTCCGCCAGCTCGGACGCGCGCACGACGCGCCGCCCCTGCAGGTGCAGCACCATCGCGACAAGCCGGTCGGTCCGATTCATGGGGCAAGCAGAAAGCAGGTGCGGGCAGGCGGCGAGATTTTCTTGTGGGCCAGCGAGCTTGCTCGCGCCTCAAGCGGCGCCCGCCAGCGGGCCGCCCACCGTTTAGTCCCCCCCGCCCTTTTGGTTGCGCCACCCGCGACCATGAGTAGGCTGCCGGCCCATTTTCCCTTGTTGAATCCCCCCTCGCCCACCCCATCCAACCCGCCCGCCGCCCGCGGCGCACCCGTCTTCCATGTGCGCGGCCTGACCAAGTTTTACGGCGAAGGCGCCACGCAGGTCCGCGCGCTGGCCGGCGTCGACCTCGATCTCCACGCGGGCGAACTGGTCGTGCTGCTCGGTCCGTCGGGCTCCGGCAAGACGACCTTGCTCAACCAACTCGGCGGCCTCGATATCCCGACCGCCGGCACCCTCCGCTACCGCGACACCGACCTCACCCACGCGACGGAATCCGAACTCACACTCTACCGGCGCGAATCCGTCGGCTTCGTCTTCCAATTCTACAACCTCATCCCCAGCCTGACCGCCCGGGAGAACGTCGGCCTCATCACGGAAATCGCCGACCACCCCATGCCGGCCGAGGAGGCGCTGGGGATGGTCGGGCTCTCGCCGCGCCTCGACCATTTCCCGGCCCAACTCTCCGGCGGCGAACAGCAGCGCGTGGCCATCGCCCGCGCCATCGCCAAGCGCCCGGCCGTGCTCCTGTGCGACGAGCCCACCGGCGCCCTCGATGTGCACACCGGCATCGTCGTGCTCGAGGCCCTCGAGCGCGCCAACCGCGAGCTCGGCGCGCTCACCGTCATCATCACCCACAACGCCGTCATGGCCGACATGGCCGACCGCGTCATCCACTTCTCCGACGGCCGCGTGCTGTCCGAGCACCGCAACGCCACCCGCGCCCTGCCCGCCACCTTGCGGTGGTAGCCAAAGGCTGAAGGACTGAAAAACTGAATGGCTGAAACGACCAGCGACCGAGCCAAATCACCTATTCACCCGACCTTTTCCGAGCAATTCAGCCGTTCAGTCATTCAGTCTTTCAGCCCTTCATGATCGCCCACCTCGACCGTAAGCTCCTCCGCGACCTGAAGCGCCTCCGGGGCCAGGCCGCCGCGGTGTCGCTCGTCATGGCTTGCGGCCTCGCCATGCTCATCATGGCGCGCAGCCTCATCAGCTCCCTCGAGGGGACGCGGGCCGAGTATTACCAGACCAACCACTTCGCCGAGGTCTTTGCCTCGCTCAAGCGCGCCCCGAACCACCTCGCCGACCGCATCCGCGCCCTCCCCGGCGTGGCGACCGTGCAGGCCGACCTCGCCGTGCCGGTGACGCTCGACCTCCCGGGCCTGGACGAACCCGCGAGCGGCATCGTGCGCTCGCTGCCGGACTTCGGCGAACCCGAGCTCAACCGCCTCTTCCTCCGCCGCGGCCGCTGGCTCAGCCCCGGTTCGCGCGGCGAGGTGCTCGTCGGCGAGGCCTTCGCCAAGGCCAACGCCCTCAACCCCGGCGACACGCTGACCATGCTGCTCAACGGCCGCCGGCAGACGTTCCACCTCGCGGGCATCGTGCTCTCGCCCGAATACATTTTCGAGTCGCGTCCCGGCGCCGCCCTGCCCGACAACCGCACCTATGGCATCTTCTGGATGCCCTACAAGGAGGTCGCCACCGCGTGGGACCTCTACGGCGCGTTCAACCACCTGGCGATCACCCTCGCCCCCGGTGCCGGCGAACGACCCGTCATCGCCGGGGTCGACCGCCTGCTCCGGCCCTACGGCGGGCTCGGCGCCTTCGGCCGCAAGGACCATCCGTCGCACATCCGCGTGACCGACGAGATCCGCGTGCTCACCATCCTCTCCATCGGCTTCCCGATCGTGTTCCTCAGCGTGGCCGCGTTCATGACCAACGCCGTGCTCACGCGCCTCCTCTCCCTGCAGCGCGAACAGATCGCCATCCTCAAGGCCTTCGGTTTCACCAACCGCCAGATTGTCGTCCACTATTTGAAGTTCGCCTTCGTCATGGTCCTGGCCGGTCTCGGTCTCGGCCTGCTCGGGGGCGTGGCGCTGGGCCAAAACCTGGTCGTGATGTATGAGCTCTTCTTCAAGTTTCCCGACCTCCGCTTCCGGCTGGACGGTCCCGCGGTCGCCATCGCGCTGGGCGTGGGGCTGGGCACGGTGACGCTCGGCGTGCTCGACGCGGTGCGCCGCGCCGCCCGGCTCCCGCCCGCCGAGGCCATGCGGCCCGAACCGCCGGCGAACTTCCGGCCTTCCCTCATCGAGCGCACCGGCATCGCGCGGCTGCTCTCGCACTCGTTCCGCATCGCCATCCGCAACCTCGAGCGCCGGCCGGCGCAGGCGCTCTTCACCGTCGCCGGCCTCGCCCTCGCCACCGCGCTGCTGATTTTGCCCAACAGCTTCAAGGCGGGCATCAGCGAGGTGCTCGATTTCCAGTGGGACGTGGTCCAGCGGCAGGACGTCAACCTCGGCCTCGTCGAGCCCTCCTCGGCGCGGCTGGCGCACGAGCTGGCCCGGCTGCCCGGCGTCACCAGCCTCGAGCCGTCGCGTTCCGCCGCTGTGCGCGTCCATTTCCAGGGCCGCAGCCGCCAGATCGGCCTGCGCAGCCTGCTGCCCGGCGGCCGGCACAGTCGCGCGGTCGACCGGGCGGGCCGGGAGATATCCCCGCCGCCCCACGGCGTCATCCTGTCCTCGAAGCTCGCCGACGTGCTCGGCGCGAAGATCGGCGACACCCTCGTGCTGGAGGCGCTGGAGGGCCGCCGGCCGTTCGCCAATGTGCCGCTGACGGCGCTGGCCGAGGATTTCACCGGCATCGCCGCCTACATGGATTTGCACGCCATCAACCGTTTTCTGGGCGAAGGCGATGTCATCACCGGGGCGAGCCTGACCCTCGACCTGTCCCGTCGCGCGGAATTCCTCGCCGCGCTGAAGGAGATCCCGCGGGTCAGCACCGTCGCGATCAAGGAGACCATGCGGCAGGCCTTCCGCGAGACCACGGCGCAAAGCATGGGGGTCATCCAGAGCATCTACCTGACCTTCGCCGTCATCGTGGCGTTCGGCGTGATCTACAACAACGCCCGCATCTCGCTGGCCGAGCGCGCGCGCGAGCTGGCCACGCTGCGCGTCGTCGGCATGACGCAACACGAGGTCGGCGCCGTGCTGGTGACCGAGCTGGTCATTTTGGCCCTGCTCGCCGTGCCGCTCGGCCTGCTTATGGGCACCGGGCTGACGACCTTCATCATCGGCTCCGTCAACACCGAGACCATCCGGCTGCCGCTCGTGTTCACGACCTACACCTATGCCTTCGCCGTCGTGGTGGTGCTCATCGCCTCCACGCTCTCGGCCTTCGTCGTCCTCCGCAAACTCAAGCACCTCGACCTCATCGCCGCGCTGAAGGCCCCGGAATGAAGCCATCCAATCATTTTACAGGAGGAAACAGAGCACACAGAGGAATTGAACCTCCGGCTTCCCTGAATTTGCTCCTGTGCATACCCGCCTCGGTCTTTATCCGTGCCATCCGTGGTCAAAACCCTTTCTGAATTAGTGTCCCCTTAGTGTGCATTAGTGGTTAACTCTCCACCCACTTTCACTCTCACTTTCACTTTCACTTCCGATGACCTCCCCGTCCCCCACCCCGAAAAAAACCCGGCCCTTCCGCTGGCTGCCCTATGCCGGCCTCGCCGTGCTGCTCGTCCTGCTCGCGCTCGGCCTGCGCCCGCGTCCCGCGCCCGTCGAGACCGCGCGCGCCGCCCTGGGGCCGCTCCGCGCGACCGTCAGCGAGGAGGGCAAGACCCGCATCCGGCAGCGCTACGTCGTCTCCTCACCCGTCACCGGCCAGCTGCGTCGCGTGCCGTTCAAGCCCGGCGCCACCATCGCCGCGGGCGATGTCGTCGCCCTCATCGAGCCGCTGGCCGCCTCGCCGCTCGATACCCGCAGCCGCGCCCTGGCCGAGGCCCGCCGCGATTCCGCCGTGGCCTCCCTGGACAAGACCCGCCTGAGCCACGCGCTCGCCGCCAACGAACTGCGGCGCGTCGAGAAGATGTTCGCCGACAAGACCGTGTCGCCGCAGGATTACGAGAGCGCCCAGATGCGCGAGACCACCGCGGCCCGCGAGGTCGTCGCCGCCGAGGGCGTGCTGCGCTCCGTGGTCGCCGAGCTCGCCGTGGTGGGCGCCGACGCCACCGCGGCCCTGCTCGAGGTCCGCGCCCCCACCGCCGGCCGCGTGCTGCATGTTTTCCAGGAAAGCGAGCGGCCGGTTTCCGCCGGCACGCCGCTGCTCGACGTGGGCGATCCCGCCGACCTGGAGGTCGTCATCGAGCTGTTGTCCCGCGACGGCGCCGCGCTCACCGCCGGCACGCGTGTCGAACTGGACCAATGGGGCGGCCCGCAGCCGCTCGAGGGCCGCGTGCGGCTCGTCGAGCCCGCGGCCTTCACCAAGATTTCCGCCCTCGGCGTCGAGGAGCAGCGGGTCAATGTCGTGGCCGACATCACCACGCCGCTCGCCGAACGGCTGTCGCTGGGCGACAACTACCGCGTCGAGGGACGGGTCATCGTCTGGGAAAGCGAGCAGGTGCTGAAGGTGCCCGTGTCGGCGCTGTTCCGCCGCGGGTCCGACTGGTCGGCCTTCGTCGTGCGCAACGGCCGCGCCGTGCTCGTGCCGGTGTCGGCCGGCCGCTCCAGCGGCACCGAGACGCAGGTGCTCGGCGGGCTCAAGGCGGACGACGAGGTCATCCTCTACCCTGGCGACCGCGTGCAGGACGGCACCCGCGTGCAGCCGGTGAAACTGTGAGGGCGGCGTAATCCGCCGCCAACCCGGCCCTGCACGAATGATCCATTCCGCCCACCAAACATCGGTCATGAGAACCTCGTTTTTCTCCGCCCTCCTGCTGACCGGACTCCTCGTCTTCACCGGCTGCGCGGACCGGCTGCCGGACGCCACGGCCATCCGGGTCGCCGCGTTGACCTACGCCTTCGAACAAGACCCGGAAATCAAGGCCGATCCCGCGCAGTGGATCTTTGCCGTCGAATGCGACGCCGCCCAGCCGGAGGTAATCCAGTCGTTGGCACGTTTTCCACTGGCGCAAGGGAAGGTGCAAATCGAGGAACGGGGCACTTCGGCCCGCGTGGATGTGCTGTCCGGCAAGCGCTACGTTTATTGGAACGTGAAAGTCTCAACGCGAGAGAACGGTGAGACCTGGGCTGACGTCGGCTGCGTGAAGGGCGGCCTGAATGGTTACGGCCAGCTGCTGCAGCTGAAAAAGAAATGGTGGGGGTGGTCGGTGGTCGCCTCCACGCATTCGTGGGTGTCGTGAGCGGCTGAGACCGGCCGCGAAATCAAACGGCCTCACCGCTCCGGGTTTGCCAACCAACGGGCGGAGCGTATGAGACGGGCATGACTCGCGTTACCTCCCCCCTCCGCAGCGCCGCCGTCGCGGTGCTGCTGGCCGCGACCGCGGCCACCCTGAGCTTGTTGAACGGGTTCGCCGCCGACACCAATCCCACCCAGGAACGCGCCGACCGTTTCCTCGCGCTCGTCAACTCGAGCTATCAGGCCCTCATCACGATCGAGGGCAACGCCCAGTGGGCCGCCCTCACCGACGTCTCGCCCGTGCACGACGCCGCCTCCGAGACGGCCAGCAAGGCCCGCGCCGCCTTTCTCGGCGACCCCGTGCTCATCACCGAGACCAAGGCCCTGCTCCTCCGGCGCCATGAGCTCACCACCCTCACCATCCGCCAGCTGGAGCAGTTGTTGCTCAACTCCGCCGAGGGGCCGATGACCAACCCCCGGCTCGTCGCCGACCGCATCGCCGCCGAGGTCGCGCAGGCCTCCACCTTGAACGGCTTTGAGTTCAAGCTGAACGGAAAGCCCGTCACGGTGAACGAAATCGACAACCTCCTCAACTCGAGCACCGACCTGAAGGAGCGGCAGGCCATCTGGGAGGCGTCGAAGGAATCGGGCAAGGCGCTGAAAGCCGGCCTCATCAAGCTCCGCGACCTGCGCAACGGCGTGGCCAAGGAGCTGGATTTCCCCGACTACTTCGCCCTGCAGGTCGCCGGTTACGGCATGAGCACGGCCGAGATGATAAAGCTGCAGGACGACTTCATGCGCGAATTGCGCCCGCTTTATCTACAGCTCCACACCTGGGTGAAATACAAGCTCGCCGAGAAATACGGCCAGCCCGTGCCGCAGCGCATCCCCGCCCACTGGCTCAACAACCGCTGGTCGCAGGAATGGGGCGGCCTCGCCGAGGGCGCCGACCTGACGCCGTTCTTCAAGGACCGGACGCCCGAGTGGGTCGCGAAGGCCTCGGAGCAGTTTTACGTCGGCCTTGGCTTTCCCGCCCTGCCGAAATCCTTCTGGGAAAAGTCCGACCTTTATCCCGTGCCCGCCGGCAGCGCGCGCAAGAAGAACACCCACGCCTCCGCGTGGCACGTCGACCTCGAGAACGACCTGCGCTCGCTCCAGAGCATCGAGGCCAATCCGTGGTGGTTCACGACCAACCACCATGAGTTCGGCCACATCTATTATTTCATCGGCTACACGCGGCCCGAGGTGCCGCCGTTGCTGCGCACGGGCGCCAACCCAGCCTTCCACGAGGGCTTCGGCGAACTCACCGCGCTGGCCTCCGGCATGGCCCCCTATCTCAAGTCGCTCGGCATTCTGCCCGCCGACTTCAAGGTCGACGAGACCGCCTTCCTGCTCAGCGATTCCATGACGCCCGGCGTGCCCTTCATCTACTGGGCCTCCGGGGTCATGGCTCACTGGGAAGCCGACATTTACGCCAACCAGCTGCCCGCCGACCAGTGGAACGCCCGCTGGTGGCAATATGTCCGCGACTTCCAGGGCGTCGAGCCGCCGACCGCGCGCGGCGAGGAGTGGTGCGACGCCGCGACCAAGACGCACATCAACGACACGCCCTGCTATTATTACAGCTACGCCATCGCGCAGGTCTTCAAATACCAGCTGAACGACTTCATCGCCAAAAACATCCTCCACCAGCCCCCGCAGAGCTGCAATTACGCGAACAACAAGGAGGTCGGCTCCTTCTTCCGTAAGATCATGGAGAAGGGCAAGACCGAGGACTGGCGCAAAGTCATCAAGGAAGCCACCGGCGAAGAACTCTCCACGCGTGCCATGGTCGAATACTACGCCCCGCTGATGAAGTGGCTGCAGGAACAAAACCAAGGCCGGCCCATCGGGTGGGAGTGAGGTGCCGGTAGGGCGAATCCTCCGGATGAGCCGAGAGCGGCTCGTCGAGGACGACTCGCCCTACCCTCCATTAGCCCCGCAAATTCCACTCCGGCCTGAGCCGGGGCTCTGCTTATACCATAACCGCTTCAGCCTCCTCGGAGCAGAGCAAGATATGCGCGGTTTCCGCCAAGCCGAGCCTTTACGAATCGGCTCCCGTGGGACATAGTTGCGGGATGGTCAGTCCCAATACCCCAGGGTCCATGGGTGCCTCGCATACCCAGGACGAAACTCCTTCCATCCCCGACGTCGTCATCCGCCTCGCCGGCAATTCGCAAGATGGCATCCAGGCCGTCGGCGGCTTTCTCGCCCGTCTCGCGGGCCGCTCCGATCAGGAGGTCATGACCTACATGACCATCCCGTCCACCATCTCGGGCGGGCCGTCGATCTTCCAGGTCCGCATGGGCTCGGGCGAGATTCTCTCCTCCGGCGATCGCGCCGACGTGCTCGTGGCCTTCTACCAGCACAGCTACGAGAGCCACCGCGCCTCGCTGCGCCCGGGCGGCGTGCTCCTCTACGACAGCGACCACGTCAAGCCCGATCCCGACGACAAGACCATCACCGCCGTCGGCGTGCCCATGACTTCCGCCACCGTCGAGGCCGTGGGCGGTTCCAGCAAGGAGAAGGGCAAGAACATCTACGTGCTCGGCCTGCTCGCCCGGATGTTCGACCTCGACATCCCGAAGCTCACCCAGCTGATCAAGGAGCGCTTCGGCGGGAAGAACGAGGACATCGTCCGCAACGCCCTGCTCGCCTTCGACGCCGGCTACGCCTGGTCCGCCGAGAACCTGCGCTACCGCCTGGAGCGGGCCGCCGCCCCCGTGCCCGGCGCACCCCCGCAGGTCACCACCGACGGCAACACCGCGATCGCCTACGGCCTGATCGCCGCCGGCGTCCGCTACGGCGCCGCCTACCCCATCACCCCGTGGTCCTCCATCATGGAGATCCTGCGCGTCGAGCTGCCCAAATACGGCGGCATCTTCGTGCAATGCGAGGACGAGATCGCCGCGGCTTCCACCGCGCTCGGCTTTTCCTACGGCGGCAACCTGGCCATCACCGGCAGCTCCGGCCCCGGCCTCTCGCTGAAGATGGAAGCCCTCGGCTGGGGCACCATGGCCGAGATGCCCCTCATCGTCGTCAACGTCCAGCGCGGCGGCCCGTCCACCGGCATGCCGACCAACATCGAGCAGAGCGACCTGCTGCAGGCCATCTACGGCAGCCACGGCGACTGCCCGCGCGTCGTGCTCGCCCCGCAGAACGTCGAGGACTGCTTCTACCTTGCGATCGAGGCCTGTCGCATCGCCCGCCAGTTCAGCACGCCCGTCATCATCCTCACCGACCAGGCGCTCGCCACCCGCATCGAGGCCTTTGCCGAGCCCGAACTGGCCAAGCTCATGATTGAGGCCAAGCCCGACCTCAGCCCGCGCGAGGCCACCTTCAAGCCCTACCCGCTCGACCAAGTCCAGCGCCACGCACCCCCGGGCTCCGTGATGGGCTCCGGCAAATACCCGACCGTTTCCGGCCTCGAGCACGACGAGCTCGGCCACCCGAGCGCGAGTCCCGCGATGCACATGAAGATGACGGCCAAGCGGCGCGAGAAGATCAAGGCCGTCGCCAACGATTACGCCGCCCCCGAGGTGTTCGGCGACGAGTCGGGCGACGCCCTGCTCATCGGCTGGGGCTGCACCTACGGCCCGATCCGCGAGGCCGTGGGCCGCCTGCGCGGCGCCGGCGTCAAGGTCGGCCACCTCCAGATCCGCCACATCCACCCGCTGGACAACGGCCTGGAAAATATCTTCGCCCGCTACCGGAAGATCCTCGTCGTGGAAATCAACGACGAGGGCCTCTACGGCTACGGCCAGCTCGCCACCCTCCTGCGCGCGCGCTACGCCAACCCCGCCATCGGCAGCATCACCAAGACCGACGGCCTCACCTACAAGGTGAGCGAGATCTTCGAGCGCGTGGCCCAGCACCTCGAACTGGGCGACACGACCTTCGGCATGCGCAAGCAGAGCGTGCTGGCCCTGCCGAAGCGCAGCTGAGTCTCATGTTTTAATCGTTCTCATTCTCTTACTCGTAATCGTTCTCTCCGACAGAAAGAGAACGAGAAAGATCAGAGAACGATTCACCCTCACCCTCACTCCCCCTCCCATGTCCTCCCCCGCCCTCGCCACCCCGCCCCCCGCCCCCGGCGCCCCCCTGACCAAGAAGGCCCTGACCGCCGACCACCCCACCTGGTGCCCCGGCTGCGGCGACTTCGCCGTGCTGGCCTCCTTCTACAAGGTCCTCGAGAAACTCAATTACCCGCAGGAGAAGATCGTCACCTTCGCCGGCATCGGCTGCTCCTCGCGCTTCCCGTATTTCGTCAACAGCCACGGCGGCCACTACATCCACGGCCGCTCCCTGCCCTTCGCGGCCGGCATCAGCCTCGGCCGCGACGACCTGCACGTCTTCGTGTTCGGCGGTGACGGCGACGGCTTCTCCATCGGCGGCAACCACCTCGTCCACACCGCCCGCAAGAACCCGCGCATGACCTACGTCATCATGGACAACTCGGTCTACGGCCTGACCAAGAAGCAGACCTCCCCAACGTCGCCCATCGGCTTCAAGTCGAAGACCGACCCCTGGGGCGCCTTCGACCAGCCCATCAACCCGATGCGCACCCTCATCAACAGCGGCGCCACCTTCGTCGCCCGCAGCCACGCCACGCAGGTCAACCACATGGTCGAGATGATGCTCAAGGCCTCGCAGCACGACGGCTTTTCCGTGGTCGAGATCCTCTCCGAGTGCGTCGAGTTCTTCGAAGGCGCCTTTGACGGTGCCGTGCCCCGCAAGGGCGGCGCGTGGCAGACGATCGAGCTCAAGAAGAACGACGGCACGCCCGAGGACGCCCTGCGCCACGACCCGACCGACGAGGTCGCGGCCTTCAAGCTCGCGGCCGAGCCCTGGCCCGGGAAGTTCGGCATCTACTACGAGAACAAGGTGCGCCCGACCAAGAACGCCCTCGAGCAGAAGCTCATCGCCAACACCCGGGAGAAGACCAAGCACGCGTCCGATCTCGAGCTGCTGTCGAAGACCTTCGCCCGGATGCGGTGACGATTTGCCCGGAATGGCGGTCGCCGATTTCCACATCGGCGACTGGCCTTCGCCCAGGCTACGTTCCGCGAGACGGCGTCGGTATGGAAACCGACGCCCACCACCGCCCCGCCTCACCCACGGGGCTTTTTCTTGCCGGCCGCAGCTGCCATCGCCGATGGGCCGGGCGGATTAGGGCAACAACCCCAGTGCCTGTTCGCACAACGACGTTGCCTTGCGGCCGGTTTCTTCCGCAACCTGCAACCAGCCGGAATGTCCGGGTCACCTCCCATCATCGTTCCGTCACCTCTCTCCATATCTCCTCCGGGAGATGGGCCATGGAGAAAATCATCATCCAGTGTCCGCAGTGCGGACAGCGGCTCGCCCAGCTTTTGGGCGAGATCGGGCAGCGCCGGCGGCTGAAGCCGTTCGGCGACGCGCGCGTGCGCACGGTGAAGAACGCCATCGGCGAGGAACTGGGCTGGATCAAATGCCCGCAATGCAAGGCGGAGAAGCAGGTCGATCCCGCGCATTGGTTCGGCACCGACTGAGCCGGCCGCGCCCCCGGCTTTTTTGTTTTCGACCCCGGTGTCGCGGGCTGTTTGGCTGCCGCCGCATGTCGAAGGTCTACTTCTATTACGCGGCGATGAACGCCGGCAAGTCGACGGTCCTGCTCCAGTCGAGCTACAACTACCATGAGCGCGGCATGCGCACGCTGCTCTTCATCCCGTCGGTCGACACCCGCTCGGGCGGCCGCATCCGGTCGCGCATCGGCCTCGACGCCGAGGCCCTGCCGCTGCCGCCGGACGAGGACATCTTCGCCCATGTCAAATCCGCCCACGCCGCCCAGCCGGTCGCCTGCGTGCTGGTGGATGAGGCGCAGTTCCTCACCCGCGCCCAGGTCGAGCAGCTGACCGACATCGCCGATCAACTCCGCATCCCCTGCCTGTGCTACGGGCTGCGCACCGATTTCCAGGCCCAGCTCTTCCCCGGCAGCGCCGCGCTTCTCGCGCTGGCCGACAATCTCATCGAGCTGAAGACCATCTGCCACTGCGGCCGCAAGGCCACGATGAACCTCCGCGTCGGGCCCGACGGCCGCGGCGTCAAGGAAGGCGCGCAGGTCGAGATCGGCGGCAACGACCGCTACGTCGCGATGTGCCGCCGGCACTTCAAGGAAGCGCTGGCGTAGGGCCGGCGCATAGCCACCGCCGGAACGATGCACTTCAAGTGCCTATTTCGTCGAAGAGCTGCGCACTCAAGGGTGGAACCCGTCCTCCGGACGGGTTGATGGACGCTCGCCAAGGCAAACCGGTCCGGAGGACCGGTTCCACCCGCATCAACTGCAAAATCGCGCAGCAGGGCCGGCCGGAGACCGGCCCCACCGTGACCCGCTCAGCCGACCCAGTTCGACTTCCGCATGTCGCCCTGCTCGAGGAAGGCGAGGTGCATGTTGAAGACGTTGTGCAGGGTCTGGGGCACGTGGCCCTTGGCGGAGATCCGCAGGTAGGCGCGGAGCAGGTCCCGGTAGTCGGGGTGCACGCACTTCTCGATCATCAGCGCGGCGCGCTCCTGCGGCGACTTGCCGCGCAGGTCGGCGACGCCGTGCTCGGTCACGACGACCTGCACCGAGTGCTCACTGTGGTCGAGGTGGGTGACGAAGGGGACGATCGTGCTGATCTTGCCCCCCTTGGCGACGGACGGGCAGGTGTAGATGGAGACATGCGCGTTGCGGGTGAAGTCGCCCGATCCGCCGATGCCGTTCATCAGGTCGCGGCCCATGACGTGCGTGCTGTTCACGTTGCCGAAGAGGTCGACCTCGATGGCGGTGTTCATCGTGATCAGGCCGAGGCGGCGGACGATCTCGGGGCTGTTCGTGATCTCCTGCGGGCGCAGGACGACCCGGGAGCGGTAATACTCGAGGTTGGCGTAGAATTCCTTGAGGCGGGGCGGGCTGAGCGTGAGCGAGCAGCTGCTGGCGAAGGCGCACTTGCCGGACTGGAGGAGGTTGATGACGGAATCCTGGAGCACCTCCGTATACATCATGAAGGGTGGGATCCCGGGGTTCGCGCCGAGGGCGCCGATGACGGCGTTGGCGATGTTGCCCACGCCGGACTGGAGCGGGAGGAAGGAGGCGGGCAGGCGGCCGCACTTGATCTCAGCGGCGAGGAAGCCTGCGACGTTCTCGCCGATCTGGTTCGTGATGGCATCGGGGGCGTCGAAGCCGCCGGACTCGTCGGGGTGGTTGGTCAGGACGATGCCGGCGATTTTCTTCGGGTTCACCTTGATGAAGGAGGCGCCGATGCGGTCGGTCGGGGCGTAGACGGGGATCTCGCGGCGGAACGGCGGATCCGCCGGCTCGTAGAGATCGTGGAAGCCCATCAGGTCACCCGGGTGGTGGGCGTTGAGCTCGATGAGGATCTTGTCCGCCACGCGGGCGAAGGTGTTGGCGCAGCCGACGGCGGTGGTCAGGACGATCTCGCCCTGGGCCGTGACATGGCTGGCCTCGAGGATGGCCCAGTTGACCTTGCCGAGGACGCCGCTGCGGACCGCCGGCTGGACGGCGGAAAGGTGGAGGTCGAAGAAGTGGGTTTTGCCCTCGTTGATGGACTTGCGGAGGACCGGGTCGGATTGGTAAGGCGTGCGCCAGGCGATGGCCTCGGCCTCGGCCAGGGCGCCGTCGAGGGACTTGCCGGTGGAGGCGCCGGTGATGACGCCGAGCTTGAAGGGCCGGCCGGCGGCATGTTCGGCCTTGGCGCGGGTCGCCATGGCCAGCGGAATGACCTTGCAGGCGCCGGCGGCGGTGAAGCCGCCGAAACCGATGGTGTCTTTGTCCTGGATGAGGGCAGCTGCCTCATCCGCGGAAAGGGTCGGAAACGGATAATTCATGGTGGTTGGTAGTAAAATGGATGCCGGTCCCGGCAGGGACAGAAACTCTGATTCTGACAAAGAACCCGGCGGGTGGCTGCGCACCCTTTGTCATAGGTCATGCGCATCTTGCGCGCGTCCCCGCCACGCCGGCCCGGTGCCCCGGTCGCGCGGTTTTGCGCAAATCACCCGGATGGATGAACTTTCGGGCTTCGCGTATCCCGCAAATCCTGCAAAGCTGCCGCCCTACCCCATGTCCACCCCCGATTCCGCTTTGTCATCCCGTTTGGTTTCGCCCGCCGAGGCCGTCGCGTCCGTCAAGAGCGGCGCCAACGTCTTCATCCACGGCGCCGCCGCCACCCCGACCCCGCTGATCCAGGCCCTGACTGAGCGTCGCGACCTGGAGAATGTCCGCATCTACCACCTGCACACGGCCGGCCCCGCGCCGTTCGCCGCCCCGGGCCGGGAGCGGGAGTTCCGCTCGGTTTCGTTGTTCACCGGCTCGCCGCTCCGGGCTGCCGTCGCCGAGGGTCGCGCCGACTTCGTGCCGATCTTTCTGTCGGACGTGCCCGGCCTGTTTCTGTCCGGCCAGGTGAAGCTCGACGCCGCCTTCGTGCAGCTTTCGCTGCCCGACCGCCACGGCAACTGCTCCCTCGGCACCTCCTGCGACGCCGCCAAGGCCGCGGTCGAGACCGCCCGCCTCGTCATCGCCGAATTCAACGACCGGATGCCCCGCACGCACGGCAACAATGTCGTGCCGCTCGCGCGCGTCGACGCCTGCATCCGCACCAGCCACCCGCTGCATGAGCATGCGGTCGACGCCAGCGGCGAGATCGAGGCCCGCATCGGCGAACTCGTCGCCAACCTCGTCGAGGACGGTTCCACCCTGCAGATGGGCATCGGCGCCATCCCCGACGCCGCGCTGTCCCGCATGATGCACAAGCACGACCTCGGCATCCACACCGAGATGTTCTCCGATCGCATTGTCGACCTCGTCGCCGCCGGCGCCATCACCAACCGCCTCAAGAAGGTCGGCGTCGGCCGCATCGTCACCAGCTTCATCAACGGCACGCAGCGGCTCTTCGATTTCGTCGACGACAACCCGCTCGTCAACTTCTACCCCTGCGACTGGACCAACGACACCGCGATCATCCGCAAGAACCCGAAGGTCGTCGCCATCAACTCCGCCATCCAGATCGACCTGACCGGCCAGGTCTGCGCCGACTCGATCGGCCACCGCATCTTCTCCGGCATCGGCGGGCAGATGGATTTCATCCGCGGCGCAGCGCTCTCCCCCGGTGGCAAGCCCATCATCGCCCTGCCCGCGCGGGCCATGGGCGGCAAGGTCTCGCGCATCGTCTCCGAACTCACGGCCGGCGCCGGCGTCGTCACCACCCGCGGCCACTGCCACTGGGTCGTGACGGAATACGGCGCGGTCAACCTCCACGGCAAGACGCTGCGCGAGCGCGGCGAAGCCCTGATCAGCATCGCCCACCCCGATTTCCAGCCCGGCCTGCGGAGCGATCTTGCCAAGCTGCGGCATTTTCCGCTGAGCTGAGCGCCGGCCCCTCATGCTCTTGCCCCTCGCCTCGCTGCTCATCTTCGCCGGCACCTACACCCCCAAGGACGGGGCCAGCCAGGGCATCTATGCCGTGCGCCTCGACCCCGCCACCGGGGCGTTCCGCACCCCCGTGCTCGCCGCCGCGACGCCCAACCCGACCTTCCTAGCCGCCCATCCCAACGGCCGGGTGCTCTACGCCCTGGGTGAAAGCCCCACCGGCGGGGCCGCCGCGTCCTTCACCATCGATGCCCCCGCGGGCACGCTGGCCTTGCTGAACAAGGAAGCCAGCGGCGGCGGCGGCTTCTGCTACCTCGGGCTCGACGCGACCGCCCGCGTGCTGGTGGGCATCAGCTACGGCAGCGGCCAGGTCAGCTCCTTTCCCGTCGACCCGGACGGCCGCCTCGGCCCCGTGGCCTCGCTGCTCCCGACCGCCGGAAAGTTGGGCCCGAACCGGGCCCGGCAGGACGCGCCGCACGCCCACTCCGCCACCTTCTCCCCGGACAACCGGTTCGTCTACGTGTGCGACCTGGGGCTTGACCAGGTCCTGCGCTACCGGATCGACCACGCCTCCGCCCGGCTCACCCTCGATGGCGTGACCGCCGCCGCCCCGGGCGCCGGCCCACGGCACAGCAAGTTTTCCGCGGATGGCCGGTTTTTCTACGTCATCAACGAACTCGACAGCACCATCGCCACCTATGACTGCGATCCGGCAACGGGAAGCCTGACGCCGCTGCAGACCATTTCGACCCTGCCGGCCGGCTTCAGGGGTGAGAACATCTGCGCCGAGATCCGTGTGCATCCCGGCGGCCGGTTCGTCTACGGCTCCAATCGCGGACACGACAGCCTGGCGGTTTTCTCCCGTGATGCGGCGACCGGCCGGCTCACGCTGGTCGAGATCGTGCCGAGCGGCGGCAGCCACCCGCGCAACTTCAACCTCACGCCCGAGGGCGGCTGGCTGGTCTGCGCCAACCGCGGCAGCGACAACCTGGTCTCCTTCAAGGTCGACCCCGGCACCGGCCGCCTGACCGCCACCGGCCACACCGCCACCGTGCCGAAGGCCGTGTGCGTGCTGTTTGCCGTCGGCGGAAACTGACCGCCGTCGCTGGGTGGTAGCGCGGGATCAGCGATTTCGCCCTACAGAATCAACTCAGTTTGTGTCCTCGAAAAAATCCGACGCATCGGTCCCGCGAACCGGCTTGTGGCCGTTGCGGGGATGATCGAGGGACAAGGGGGCGGACTTCCGGTGGCCGTTGCGCACAACCGGAGACACCACGCGTTGGACCGGCGGCAGGTTCACGGCCGCGCGCGGCGCGGCCGGGGGTGCGGAGGCGGCGGGGGCGGCGGCCGCTCCGTCCTGCACCAGGCTCATCAACTCGGCCACGGCGCGGCTGACTTCCTCCGCCTGCAGTTTCATCTCCTCCGCGGAAGTGGCGGACTGCTGGGACAAGGCGGCGTTGCTCTGCGTGATCTTGTCGATGCCGGACACGGCCTCGGTCACCTGGGTGATCCCCTTGCTCTGCTCGCGCGAGGCCTGGGCGATCTCGGCGACCATCTCGTCGAGCCGGCGGATGCGCTCGACGATGGCGGAAAGGTTGGTGGCGACCTTTTCGCTCATGCGGGCGCCCTGCGTGCTTTTCTCGGTCGAGTCGGAAATCTTGCCGCCCGTCTCGCGGGCGGCGGCCGCGCAGCGCTGGGCCAGGCTGCGGACCTCCTCGGCGACCACGGCAAAGCCGGCGCCGGCCTCGCCCGCCCGGGCCGCCTCGACGGCGGCGTTCAGGGCGAGGATGTTGGTCTGGAAGGCGATCTCGTCGATCGTCTTGATGATCTTGGAAATCTCGGCGCTGGAGGCCTGGATGTCCCGCATCGAGGACTTCATCAGTTCGACGTCGGCGGCGCCGGCATCCGCGGTCTGGCGCACCTCCTTGGCCAGCTGGGTGGCGCTCTGGGCGCTCTCGGAATTGCGGTTGGTCATGCTGGACATCTCCTGCAGCGCGGAACTCGATTCCTCGAGCGAGGCCGCCTGCTGGCTGGCGCCGTCGGCCATGGTGTGGGCGGCCTCGGCCACGGAGGCGGCCGCCAGCTTCGTGCGGTCGGCGTCGCCGGCCAGGACCACGGCAATCTTGCGGATGGGCACCGTGGCGCCGCGCACGACGACCCAGCCGGCGCCGATGCCGGTCACGATGCCGACCAGAGTGATACCGAAGACGAGCAGTTCGTTCCGGCGCTGGCTGGCGCGGACACCTTCCTCGATCTCCTGCTGATAGCCATGGAGGGACCGGCTGACCTGCGCGATGCTGGCGGTGAACTCCGGGGCGATCTTGTTGATGCCGTCCCGCACGAGTTCGTCGCGCGCCTGTTTCGCCGCGACAATCTGGTCCAGGCCCGAGCTGTAGGCGGCGGTGGCCGCGACCAGCGCGGCGAGGCGGGCCGTCTTGGCCTCATCCTTGAGGCTGGCGTCGAGTTTTTCCATCTCCGCCTGGTCCTGCTGCAGCAGTTCGATCTGCTTGCCGACAAACGCGAGGGAGGCGCGGGCGGCGGTGGCCATCTCGGGCCGGGAAGTGCTCAGGAAGGAGCTGACCTGCGTGCCGCATTCGAAGAAGGCGCGGAGGGCGTTGGCGATGCGGAAGGCGGCGTTCATGTCGCCCTGGTTGCGGGCATCGGCCATCAGCTCCTGCAGGGTATCCTTCACAAACAGACCCTTCGGGGCGAAGATCGTCTCCTCCAGCTGCGTGCGCCGGGCGTGATTCTCCATGAGCGCCTCGAACGCCCGGTGGTAGCGGCCGAGCAGTTCCTTGGCCGCGGCGATCTGCCGGGCGCGCGCCGGCTCCACGATGACCTTTTCGGCCTGCGTGATCTCATCCTGCAGGCTTTTTTGGGCGGTCGAGTAGGCGACGATGCTTTCCGGCGAGCCGCTGGCCAGAAAATCGTTCACCTGCACCTTCACCGCCGTCATGGCCGTCTCGAGCGACACGGCGGCGTGCGACTCGGCCGCGCTGGCGGAGAAGAGCTGGAACTTCTGGCTGGCCACTGCCAGGGCGTAGCGCGATACCCCCGCAACGACGGCGAGCAGCGCGATCAGGGCGGCGAAGCCCAGGAAAATTTTCTTACCAATGGTAAATTGTGAGGGATTCATGTCCGATCGTTGGGGGGGTGAAGGCAGGCGTTGACTCACTCGACATCGAACCTGATCGGAATGGTGACCCGCATGGCGTAGGGCGCTCCGTCCTTCTTGGCGGGCTTGAATTTCCATTTCAGCACCGCCTCAAGGGCCGGTTTATCAAGGATATCCGCCGTCGTCTTCAAGACCTTGGCGTCGTGCACGCTGCCCTGCTCGTCCACGGCGAAATTGACCGTCACGAGGCCGGCCTTGCCGGCGTCGCTGAATTCCCGGGGCACCCGGGGGGCGGCGGTCCGGACCGGCACGGGTGGCTCGATCTTGCCTTCCGCCTGCATCGTTCCGACGGACAGGCCGCCCAACAGGACAAATAGACACGCGTAACGGGTAAGCGGGGTAGACAGCTGCATATACTCCACCCATCGGCCCCATCGGACCGGTGCTTGAATGAAAAATCAGTCAAAGCCGGCCCCGGACTCAGAACACCGTCTCGCCGTCGGCCCGCGGCCGCGGCGGCCGCAGCGTCAGCGCCACGTAATAGGCGGCAACCGAGAGCCCGGCGCAGACCAGCAGGAACCAGTCGCCGTGTTGCGTATAATAGCTCAGCCGCCCGTGCCAGCGCAGGTCGCGCGTGACGCTCACGGTCTGGGCGCCGCGGAAATACACGCTGTCCTGGTCGTTTTTGACCGTCGCCCGGATGCCGCCGAACTCGTCGATCCAGCCGCTCCAGCCGCCGTTGCCGGCGCGGATGACGGGCCGGCGGTTCTCGACCGCCCGCAGCACCGAATGTGCCGCATGCTGGTAGGCCGCCCCACCCTCGCCGAACCAGGCGTTGTTGGTCAGCACCGCGAGCACCTCGGCGCCGGCCAGCGTGCTCTCACGCGCCAGCCCGGGAAAAATGTCCTCGTAGCAGATGAGCACGCCGACCGGCAAGGAGGCGAATCCGGAGGGCACCCGCAGCGGCGCCGCGCTGTGGCCGCGCTGGAAATCCCCGCCGATGGGCACGACCTTCTCCAGCCAGCCGAGCACCGGCCGCAGCGGGATGTATTCGCCGAAGGGCACGAGCTTGCGCTTGGCGTAGCCGGGGGACTGGACGCCCTTGACCGGGTCGACGACGAAGGCCCCGTTATACCAGAGCGGCGCCGCGGGATCCTCTCTCCCGGTGTAGACGCTGCCCAGCAAAACGGCTTTGCCCGTGCGCTTGGCCACGGACTCGAGCCAGGGCCGGACGTTCGGGTCGCGATAGAGCGCCCACGGGGTGACGGCCTCGGGCCAGATGATGAAATCGGGCGCCCCGCGGTCGTTGGCGGCGAAGGTGACCTGCTCGATGGTGCGCAGCACCTCGGTCGCCTTGGCGGAATCCCACTTCTCGTTTTGCGGGATGTAGGGCTGCACGAGGGCGACGCGCGCGAGCTTCGTGCGCTCGGCGTTCACGATGTCGCCGAGGAACGGAAACGACGAGAACATGAGCAGCAGCAGCGCCATCATGAACTCGGGGCTGCGCTTGCGCAGGCCGGTCGCCCCCTCGAAGAAGATCCGGTGGGCGTAGGCGGCGACGCCGAGGTTGAAGATGATGAGGGTGAACGACACCGCCCACGCCCCCGCCACCGACGCGCTCTGCAGGATGAGCGGCCGCTGCCACTGGCTGGCCGCCAGCGGCAGCCACGGCAGACCCCCGAAGATGATGCTGCGCACCCATTCCAGCATGACCCACAGGGCGGCCAGACCGAGGATGACCAGTATCCGGATCATCGCCTGGTGTCCGGCCATGCGCGGCAGGGTCCACCAGGCCGCGAGATACCACGACCCGACGATCAGACCGATGAACGGCCCGAGCAGCAGCATCCCGACCCAGCTCACATTATGCAGCCAGCCGAACAGGAGGGTCCAGGCCAGCACGTGCGCCCCGAGCACGGTCCAGGCATAGACCCGGAAGGTCGGCCGGCGGTAGGCCCACAGCAGTGCCGGCACCGCCAATGCATAGCCGGCGTCGCCGGTGTTCACCGGGGGAAAGGCGACGTAAGCCAGCAACGCCGTCAGGCCGAAGACCGCCAGCCCCCACGCCAGCTGCGGATACCGCTGCCAGAGCGTCGGCGGCCGGTCATAGGGATCAGGCAAGGCGGATGCGTCGGACATGGTCAAAGCGTGGGCAGCAGCGGCGGCAGTTCGGCGAGGCGTTCGATGTGCCGGAAGCGCGGTTGGTGGCGCGGGGCTTCCTCGACGCGCTCGTGCTGCCAGGTGAGATGATAAGGCATGTGCACGCCCGCGCCGCCGAGGGCAAGGATGGGCAAAATGTCGGACTTGAGGGAATTGCCCACCATGGCGAATTCCTTGGGGTCGACCCCATGACGCTGCAACACGCGCGCATAGGCCGCGTCGTCCTTCTCGCTCAGGATCTCGATGGCGTGGAAATGTGCGGCGAGGCCGGAAGCGGCAATCTTGCGCTCCTGGTCGCGCAGGTCGCCCTTGGTGATGAGGAGCAGCCGGTAGTCCTTCGCCAGCGCGGGCACGACCGCGGCCGCGTCGGGCAGCAACTCGACCGGGTGCGCGATCATGTCCTGCCCCAGCCGGAGGATCTCGCGGATCTCGGCCGCGCTGATCTCGCCCTTGGTCAGCTCGATGGCCGTCTCGGTGGCGCTGAGCATGAAGCCCTTGATGCCGTAGCCGTAGAGCCGGAGGTTGCGCATCTCGGTGGCGAAGAGCGCCACGTTCACCTCGGCGGCCGGGTGGTATTTCTCCAGCAGCCGGCGATAGCGCTCCTGCGCCCGGTCAAAGATGTTCTCGTTGTGCCAGAGCGTGTCGTCGGCATCGAAACCGATGGTGCGGATCATGGTGCGTCGGATTGTGGGTAGGGGCGGTTGCCCTCAACCGCCCTCGGGCAAGGGCCGTTGAGGGCAACGGCCCCTACCGCGCAAAAGCAGCGTCAGCTGGCCCCGTGGCAGTTCTTGTATTTCTTGCCGGAGCCGCAGGGGCACGGGTCGTTGCGGCCGACCTTCGGCGTGTCGCGGCGGATGGTGACCGACGGGAGCTTGATCTCCTCGGCCGGGGTGGACGACGGCGTCTCCGCCGGCGCGGCGGCCTGGGAGGCGGCGGCGAGCGCGGTGGGCGCGGCGGCCGGACCCTGCAGGCGGGCGGAACGGGACAGGATGGCGAAGAGGTTCTCGAAGGCGTCGCGGTTCGTCGCCGAGCGGAAGAGGCTCGTGCAGATCTGGAGGCGGACGTTGTTCATCAGCTCCTCGAAGAAGCGGTAGGCCTCGCCCTTGTATTCGGAGAGCGGGTCCTTCTGGCCGTAGCTGCGCAGGCCGATGGAGCGGCGGAGCTCCTCCATCTCGGTCAGGTGCTCCTGCCAGTGGTGGTCGATGGCGTTGATGACGATGTAGCGCTCGAGGCCGCCCAGCGCGGCCTGGTCCTCGACGGATTCCTTCAGGGCGTAGGCCTTGTTGATGCGCCCGACCAGCTCCTTGAGCAGGGTGTCGAAGTCACCGCGCGCGGGGAATTCCGTGACCTTGGCGCTGACAGGGAAGTGGGAGTTCAGCCAGCCGACGAGGCTCTCGATGCTGGCGGCGGGAACCTCGGACTTGGCGCCGTAGCCGGCGGTCTCGAGGCGGGCGGCGAGCTCCTCCTCGATCATCTCGAAGATGATCTCCTTCGGGCGCTCGGCGTGCAGGGCGCCGTTGCGGATGCCGTAGATGACCTCGCGCTGCTTGTTGAGGACGTCGTCGTATTGCAGGAGGCGCTTGCGGATGGAGAAGTTCTGCTGCTCGACCTTCTTCTGGGCCGACTCGATGGAGCGGTTGAGCCACGGGTGCTCGAGCTCCTCGCCCTCGGTCATCGCGCCTTCCATGATGCGGGAGGCGAGGTTGCCCTGGAGGAAGAGGCGCATGAGGTCGTCCTCGAGCGAGAGGAAGAACTTGGTGCCGCCCGGGTCGCCCTGGCGGGAGCAGCGGCCGCGCAGCTGGCGGTCGATGCGGCGGGACTCGTGGCGCTCGGTGCCGACGACCAGCAGGCCGCCGAGCTCGCGGACGCCCTCGCCCAGCTTGATGTCGGTGCCGCGGCCGGCCATGTTGGTGGCAATCGTGACGGAGCCGCGCTGGCCGGCGCGGGTGACGATCTCGGCCTCCTGCTGGTGGAACTTGGCGTTGAGGACGGTGTGGATGACGCCGGCGCGCTTGAGCATGCGGCTGAGCACCTCGGACTGCTCGACGGTGACAGTGCCGACGAGGACGGGCTGGCCGCGCCCCTGCGCCTCCTGGATCTGCTTCACCACCGCGCCGTATTTGTCGCGGCGCGTCTTGAAGATGGAGTCGTTCTTGTCGACGCGGATGCAGGGCTTGTTCGTCGGGATCTGCGTGACGGAAAGCCGGTAGATCTCGTGGAACTCGGTCGCCTCGGTCTCGGCGGTGCCGGTCATGCCCGCGAGCTTCTCATACATGCGGAAGTAATTCTGGATCGTGACCGTGGCGTAGGTGCGCGTCTCGCGCTCGATGGTCACGCCTTCCTTGGCCTCGACCGCCTGGTGCAGGCCGTCGGACCAGCGGCGGCCGGACATGATGCGGCCAGTGTTCTCGTCGACGATGACCACCTTGCCCTCCTGCACGACATATTCGACGTCGCGTTCGTAGAGGGCGTAGGCGCGGAGCAGCTGGGAAAGGGCGTGGATGTCCTCGGAGACGACCTCGTAACGGTTCTGGGCATCGCGTTTGGCCTGCTCCTTCTGCTCGGGCGCAAGGGCGGTGTCCTTCTCGATGTCGATGAAGCGCGACGCGAGGTCGGGCAGCACGAAGGCGTCGGGATCGTCGGGGCGGAGGTGCTTGCGGCCCGGCTCGGTGAGGTCGGCCTGATGGTTCTTCTCATCGATGACGAAGAACAGCTCCTCCTTGTATTTATACATCTCGTCCTTGTTGAAGTCCGAGTGCATCTCGATATCGGTCTTGTCGAGCAGCTTGCGCCACTCCGGATTTTCTTGGAGGCGGAGGAGCTGCTTGTTCTTGGGCATGCCCAGCTTGACCTGAAGCATCTTCATCGCGGCGCGCTGCCGGTCCTCGGGGGTGCAGTCCTTCTTCTCGAGGATGTCCGCGGCGTCCTTCACCAAGTGGTTGATGAGGCGGAGCTGGGCGCTGACGAGCTGCTCGACGCCGGGCTTGAGGCGCATGAACGGCTGCTCGCGCTCGATCGGGGCCGGGCCGGAGATGATGAGGGGCGTGCGCGCCTCGTCGACGAGAATGGAATCGATTTCGTCGACGATGCAATAGAAGTGGTCGCGCTGGACCTGGTCTTCCTTGCGGGTGGCCATGCCGTTGTCGCGGAGGTAGTCGAAGCCGAACTCGGAGGCCGTGCCGTAGGTGATGTCGCGGCCATACATCTCGCGGCGGAGCTCGGAATGCATCTGTTGCTGGATGCAGCCGACGGTGATGCCGAGGAAGCTGTAAAGGTGGCCCATCCACTCGGAGTCGCGGCGGGCGAGGTAGTCGTTGACCGTGACGAGCTGGGAATTGCGGCCGGTGAGGGCGTTGAGGTAGAGCGGCAGCGTCGCGACGAGGGTCTTGCCCTCGCCGGTCGCCATCTCGGCGATGCGGCCCTCGTGCAGCGTGATGCCGCCGATGAGCTGCACGTCAAAGTGGACCATGTCCCAGGTCAGCTCGTGGTCACAGACGATGACCTTGCGGCCGACCATGCGGCGGGCGGCGCTTTTGACGGCGGCGAAGGCTTCGGGCAGCATCGCGTCGAGCTTTTCGCCCGCCTTGATGCGGGCGCGGAATTCATCGGTCTTGGCGCGCAGCTGCTCATCGGTGAGCGACTGGTATTGCTGATCGAACTCGTTGATGCGAGTGACGACGGGACGGCATTTCTCGACGTATTTCCGGTGATGCCGGCCGGCGAATTTCTGGAGAAGGAAGCTGAACATTGAAGGGGGCGAATGAAAACTACGCCGGGGGGCTTGGCAAATGGCAAAATATGACGCGTCCGGCGACCTGCAAACCGCTGCGGGGCAAGGGTCGCGCCAAGATTTATTCTAGGTTTGCACGGGGCCTGCTATCCGTAACGACTTCCCCACCGCATGGCCACCCTCCCTTCCTCCCCCGCCACCGCCAGCGCCCCCGACCTGCCGGAGCCGTTCCGCGCCTATGATCCGGGGGCGTTTTTCGACGAAATGATGGCACCCGATGGCACGGTGCGGCCGCACTACCGGCATTTCCTGAAACATTTCGGCAACATCAGCGCCGAGGACTTCGAGGCCAAGCGTCGGGCGGTCGACCTCGCCTTCCTGCGGCAGGGCGTGACCTTCAACGTCTACGGCGACTCGCAGGGCGCGGAGCGCATCTTCCCGTTCGACCTCGTGCCCCGCATCATCCCCGCGCATGAGTGGGAGAAAATCGAGGCCGGCCTGATCCAACGCATCACCGCCCTGAACCTCTTCCTCCACGACATCTACCACGAACAGAACATCATCAAGGACGGCACCATCCCCGCCCACTACGTGATGTCCGCGAAGCATTTTCGGCGCGAGTTCGTGAACTGCAATGTCCCGAAGGACATCTATATCCACATTTGCGGCACCGACATCATCCGCGACGACCAGGGCAATTACCTCGTGCTCGAGGACAACGCCCGCAGTCCGTCCGGCGTCAGCTACGTCCTGGAAAACCGCCGGGCCCTCAAGCGCACCTTCCCCGAGATCTTCGAGGCGGGCGGCGTCCGGCCGGTGGAGAACTACCCCACCGAGCTGCTGAAGATGCTCAATTACAGCGCGCCGGCCGGCGTGGCCGAGCCGAATGTCGTGCTGCTCACGCCCGGCGCCTTCAACTCCGCCTACTTCGAGCACACCTATCTCGCCCGCCAGATGGGCATCGAGATCGTCGAGGGCCGCGACCTTCTGGTGCGCGACCAGCACGTCTTCATGCGCACGACGAAGGGTCTGCGGCCCGTGCATGTCATCTACCGGCGCATCGACGACGACTTCCTCGACCCGACCGTGTTCCGGCGCGACTCCGCCCTCGGCGTGCCGGGCCTCATCAACGCCTACCGCGCCGGCAACGTCTCGCTCGCCAACTCCATCGGCACCGGCGTGGCGGACGACAAGGTCATGTATTACTTCGTCCCGCGCATCATTAAATACTACCTCGACCAGGAACCGCTGCTGCCGAACGTCGAGACCTACCTCGCCAGCGAGGACAAGGACAAGCAATACATGGTCGAGAATCTCGACAAGCTGGTGGTCAAGGCCGCCAACGAGGCCGGCGGTTACGGCATGCTCATGGGCCCGCACGCCACCCAGGCCGAGCGCGACGATTTCCGCACGCGCATTTTGGCCGACCCCCGCAACTACATCGGCCAGCCCATGATCTCGCTCTCACGCCACCCGACGCACTGCGAGGGCGAGGGTTTCGCCGGCCGGCACATCGACCTGCGGCCGTTCATCCTCTACGGCGAGAAGACGGTCGTCATCCCCGGCGGCCTCACCCGCGTCGCGCTCCGCAAGGGCTCGCTCGTCGTCAACTCCTCCCAGGGCGGCGGCAGCAAGGAAACCTGGGTGCTCTACGGAAACCACTGAGCCATGTCGTGCCACCGTCAGCTGCTTTCTTCATCTTGTAGGGGCGCGGCTTGTCCGCGTCCGCCGAGGGCGTGCACACGGCACGCCCCTACCTGTCCTTCACGCCCATGCTAAGCCGCGTCGCCAATTCCCTCTACTGGATGAGCCGCTACATCGAGCGCGCCGAGAGCATCGCGCGCCTCGTGGACGTGAACCTCCAGCTGCTCCTCGATTTCCGCAACCTCGACGACCACGCCCTCGACGCCCACTGGATCCCGATCGTGCAGAGCTCCGGCGACGAGGAGCTGTTCCGCCGGCTGCAT
Organism: Lacunisphaera sp.; assembly: GCA_029945855.1. GTDB lineage: Bacteria > Verrucomicrobiota > Verrucomicrobiia > Opitutales > Opitutaceae > Lacunisphaera. The sequence continues at coordinate 4,806 of JAQSDJ010000118.1, read as the reverse complement.
ATCCGCGCCACCGGCCGGACCGTGACCCAGTTCCTCGTCTTCCAGGCGGAAAACCCCAATTCCATCACCTCCTCCATCGCCCAGGCGCGCGAGAACGCCCGCATGGTGCGCGACCAGATCACCGCCGAGCTCTGGGAGGAGATCAACCGCCTCTACCTCTTCCTCTACTCCCCCCGCGCCGGACAGCTCTGGCGCGAAAGCCCGTCGGATTTCTTCCTCACCATCAAGAACGGCTCGCTGCTCCTCCAGGGGCTGACCGACGCCACCGTCGTCCGCAACGAGGGTTGGTTCTTCACCCAGGCCGGGCGCTACCTCGAGCGCGCCGACAAGACCTCGCGCATCCTCGACGTGCGCCATGCTTCCCTCCCGGCCAAGGGCGTGCCGCTGGTCCCCAGCCAGGCCGATGCGCTCGGGTGGTCCGCGGTGCTGCGCTCCTGCAGCGCGTGGGACGCCTACAAGGCCCTGCACGGCGCCGAGGTGCAGCCCGCGCTGGTCGCCGAGTTCCTGCTGCTGTCGGACGACTTTCCCCGCTCCGTCCGCTTCTCCGTCCGCCACCTCAACACCGCGCTGCGCCGCATCTCCGGGGTGGCCGACGGCCGCTTCTGCAACGACGCCGAGAAACTCGCCGGCCGGCTGCTCGCCGAGCTGCAGTTCAGCACCGCGGACGATATTTTTGACATCGGCCTCCACACCTACATCGATGTGGCGCAGGCCAAGCTGAACGCCATCGGCGAGGCCCTCTTCCAAGCCTACATCTTCCAGCCCTTCCAAACCCTCGAGGACCACGAGCTCCGCCAGCAGGAGGAACAGCAGCAGCAGTTCGGCCCCACGGCCGAACTGCCCTGAGCCTGCCGAAGGGCTCCCTCCTCCCCGCATGAAACTGCACGTCCTCCACCGCACCCGCTTCAAGTATGGGGCCACCGTGCGGGAAAGCTACAACGAGGCCCGGCTGCAGCCCGTCACCACCGGCGCGCAGGTCTGCCACACCTTCCTCCTGAAGATCATCCCGACCACGCGGCTGTCGCACTATTTCGACTTTTATCTCAATTACGTCCACCTCTTCGACATCACGCAGCCGCACACCGAGCTGGTCGTCGAGGCCAACTCGACCGTGACAACGGATGACACGCCTCCCCTCGCGGCGGCCGCGACGCCCGCCCCGCTCAGCGCCATGGACGCCTGCGCACGCCTGGATCGCTGCTACGATTTCCTGCAATCGAGCACCTACGTGGACGTCAGCGCGGAGCTCTGGCGGCTCGCCCTCGATGCCACCGAGGGGCAGACCGACGCCTGGCAGGCGGCGCTGGCCATCATGCGCCATATCCACCGGCATTTCCGCTACCAGCCCCTGGCGACGCACGTGCACACCCACATGCGCGACGTGCTGCAGGCCCGCGCGGGCGTCTGCCAGGATTTCGCCCATGTCATGCTCGGGCTCTGCCGCGCACTGAAAATCCCGGCGCGCTACGTCAGCGGCTACCTCTACAACGGCCCCGCCGACCAGCTCAAGGGCGCGCAGGCCAGCCACGCCTGGGTGGAGGTCTACCTGCCGGCCCACGGCTGGTGCGGGCTCGACCCCACCAACAACCGCCTCACCGACGGGCATTACGTGAAGGTCGCGGCCGGCCGTGACTACGCCGACGTCTCCCCGCTCAAGGGCACCTATCGCGGCACCGCCAAGCGCCAGCTCACCGTGGAGGTGCTCGTGACCCGGCTGGAGGAATCCGAGTCGCCGGCCGCCCCCGCCTCACCCGCCGAGCCCGAGCCGGCACCGGCCGAGTCTGCTTGATTGCCAGCCTTGCGCCAGGAAGCATGGGGCCGCCCCACCTGCATGACCGGATTTGAACACGCGCTGATTTTGGTCCTGCTGCTGACGGCCCTGAGCATCGTGGGTCGCTGGCTGCCGTGGCCCATGCCGGTCACCCACGTCGTGGGGGCCGGCGCCGCCGCCTTCTGGCTGGGCTTCCCCCGGGTCGCACTCGATCCGGAATTCTTTTTCCTGTGCTTTGTGCCACCGCTGCTCTTCTCGGACGGCTGGCTGATGCCGCTGCGCGACTTCCTGGCCGCCAAACGGTCGATCATCACGCTCGCGGTCGGGCTCGTGATCTTCACCACCGTCTGTGTCGGGCTGGTCGCCCACTGGCTCGTGCCCGCCCTGCCCCTGGCGATGGCCTTTGCACTCGGCGCGGTGATCTCCCCCACCGATGCCGTCGCCGTCGGCGCGATCACCTCGCGGCTCAAGGTGCCCGCGCGGCTCACCGCCGTGCTCAACGGCGAGAGCCTGATGAACGACGCCACCGGCCTCGTCGCCTTCAAGTTCGCCCTGGCCGCGCTGGCCGTCGGCACCTTCTCGGTCCGGGCCGCCGCGGTCGATTTTGTCGTGCTGGCCGCCGGCGGCGCCGCGGTCGGCCACGGTCTCGGTTACCTCGTCGGCAAGATCCGCGACCTGCTCCGCCACGCGCGCAGTTCCGACACCTTCATCGAGGTCACGCTGTCGCTGATGACGCCCTATGCGGCCTATCTGCTGGGCGAGGCCCTGCATCTGTCCAGCATCCTCGCGGTCGTGGCCGCCGGGCTGTATTCCGGCTGGCGCGATCCGCTGCGCATGGACGTGGCGGCCCGCCAGGCCAACTGGGCGGTCTGGGCGATGGTGCTCTTCTGGCTCAACGGCATGGCGTTCGTCCTGCTCGGCCTGCAATTCCCCACGCTGTTCGCCCGGGTGAGCGAAAGTTATTCCACGCTGCAGATCCTGGGCTTCACGGCCGTGATCGCCGGCACGGCCATCCTGACCCGGCTGGCGTGGGTGTTTGCCAGCGCCTACCTGCCTTTCCGGCTGTTTCCGAGGCTCCGGGGCCAGGAAAAGCCCCCGTCGCGCGCCGTCGTGCTGGTCACCGGCTGGGCCGGGATGCGCGGCGCGATCACGCTGGCCGCCGCGCTGTCCATCCCGGAACTGACCGACGACGGCCGGCCCTTCCCGGCCCGCGACCTGGTGATTTTTCTCTCGCTGGGCGTCATCCTCGTGACGCTGTTGTTGCAGGGCACGACGCTGGAATGGCTGATCTGCCGGCTGGGCCTGCGGGCGGATGCCTCCCGCCTGAGGGAGGACCGGCTGGCGCGCATCACGGCGGTCAAATCCGGCCTTGAGAGCCTGCGCCAACCCGGGACCGATCCGGCCACGTCCGAGGAACGCACGATGCGCGGACTGATCGTCGCCGAATATGAGCACCGGTTGCTCGAGCTCACGGCCGAGGGCGAGACCCAGGCGATCGCCCAACGGCATCGGGTGGCCGGACGGCGCCACCGGCTGCGCGCCCTGCAGGCCGAACGCACCGCGATCGACGATCTCTGGCAGCGTGATGTCATCACCGATGAGACCCACCGGCCGCTCCAGCAATTGCTGGATCACGAGGAATCGCTGCTCCGCGCCCAACCCGGCGGGCCGCCGCCGGCCTAGTCGCCGGGCGACCGCCTCATCCCCTCACGGATTGCTTTCGGGATTTACCGTGGGCGGGGTGCCCGGTCTTGGTGGCGGAAACGGAGTAGTTTCGGCCCACGACTTCATGAATTTGTCGGCGCAAACCGGACAGAAACCATGCGAGAAATCCGCGTTGCTGTGGTCGCTGATATAGACTTCCAGCTGCTGCCAATGGCCGTTTTCGTCGCGGATTTTCTTGCAGGACGAGCAGATCGGCAGGATGCCACGCAGTCGGTGGATTTCATTGTGTGCTTTCTCCAGCCGATCCGCGCGATCGCACGCGATCTGGTAGAGACGGGCGTTTTCAATTACCAGCGGGTCCACCGCCCCCGGCTGGAGCGGCTCCTTTTCCACGACTTCGTATTGCGATTCCACGATGCCGTCTTTCGCATCGAACGACTTCTTGAGCAGCCGCATCGACTTGCCGTGCTTGTCGGCCAGATAGTAGAGGCAGAGATTGAGCGGACAGGCGAGAAACGGATTGTCGCTGATCTCATGCAGCTCCCGGTAGGCGTCGACCCCATAAAGGTCGCGCCAGATATAATTATTGCCGGGATTCGCCGGCTGCACGTCGAGCGTCCCGACGAACCCGTTCTTGACGAAGAGTGCGGTTAACGTGGCGAGATCGGACTCCTGGCCGGTTTCGGTGAACTTGAAATCGTGCCGGTTGAGGTAGTCGATGATCTCCTTGCCCACGTCCCGCAGGATGGAGCCCTGCGTGAACGCGTCGTATTTGGCCAGAATCTTGCCATAGGAAACGAGCAAGGCCTCGTAGAGATGTCTTTTGAATTCGGGATCCGTGGCCGCGCAGGCCGGCATTCCCGCCGCCCCGCCAGCAGGAGGACTGAGAGGTGACATGCCGCCATCATCGTCACGTTGTCCCGGAAAAGAAAGCGCCAAAAGGGCGCCGGGCCTAGGCCACCTTCGTCTTGAAGTAGGCGATGGTTCTCTTGAGGCCCTCGGCGAGCGGCACCTTCGGCTCCCACTTGAGGTATTTCCGGGCGAGGGTGATGTCGGGCCGGCGCTGCTTCGGGTCGTCGGCGGGCAGAGCGTTGTGCACGATCTTTGATTTGCTCTTCGTCAGCTTGAGCACGTTCTCCGCCAGCTCGAGCATCGTGAACTCGCCGGGGTTGCCGATGTTGATGGGGCCGACCGTCTCGGTCTGGTTCATCAACCGCACAAAGCCCTCGATCAGGTCGTCCACGTAGCAGAAGGAGCGCGTCTGCTGGCCGTCGCCGTAGACGGTGAGATTCTCGCCCTTGAGGGCCTGCACGATGAAGTTGGAGACGACGCGGCCGTCGTTCGGGTGCATGCGCGGGCCGTAGGTGTTG
>JAQSDJ010000117.1:24660-31495 GCA_029945855.1 Lacunisphaera sp. | reverse complement strand
TCAACCGAGCCACTTTTCTCCGCTCAGCTCATCCGCTGCTGTGGGACGGCTCTGTCGTGATTTCATCAAGACCGGCCTCGCCCTCGGCGCCGGCGCTTCCTTTCTCGATCTGGGTGGTCTTTTCGCCGCCGAGATCGCGCCGCTCCCCGCCGGAACGCTGCCTCCGGCCGGCCCGCGGCCCCTGCTCGTCGCCGTGCGCGACGGCGACCGCGTCGCGATGCTCAACAAGGCCCTCGAAGCCCTGGGCGGCATCGGCGCGTTTGTGCAGCCCGGCCAGACCGTGCTCATCAAGCCCAACATGGGCTGGGACGCCCCGCCGGAGCGAAGCGCCAATACCCATCCGGACCTCGTCCGCCATCTCGTGACCCTCTGCCGCGAGGCCGGGGCCAAGTCGGTCAGCATCTTTGACAACACCTGCGACCAATGGGAACGCTGCTATGCCAGCAGCGGCATCGCCGAGGCCGCCCGCTCAGCCGGTGCGATCATCGTCAATGGCAAGGACGAGTCACTCTACCGCGAGACGGCGATCCCGCGCGGCGTCAAGCTGAAGTCCGCCAAGATCCACGCGCTCGTGCTCGACAGCGACGTATTCATCAACGTCCCCGTCCTGAAACACCATAGCGGGTCGCTGATGACCGCCTCGATGAAAAACCTGATGGGTGTGATCTGGGACCGGCGCATCTATCACCGCACCGATCTGCACCAGTGCATCGCTGATCTGCTCACCGTGCAACGGCCCACGCTCAATATCGTCGACGCCTATCGTCCCATGGTCCGCAACGGGCCGCGCGGGAAGTCGACGGACGATGTGGTCGAGATGCGCACCCTGCTGGCCTCGACCGACATTGTCGCGATCGACGCCGCCGCCGCCAAGCTGCTCGGCCACCAGCCCGACCAGGTCACGCACGTCAAGCTTGCCGCCGGCATGAACCTGGGCCGGAGCGACCTCGACCAGGTCGACATCCGGCGCTACAAGCTGGCATGAGCCGGGGCACGCACCGCCTCCGCTACCTGCGTATTGCCGTAGCCCTGCTCGTCCTGGGCGGCTTCTCCGCCGCCTTTTCCGACTTCCGCCACCTGCTTCCGGCCGGATTGGGCCCGTGGCTGGCCTCCACGCAGCTGATCCCCTCGTTCGTTGCCCTCGCGACCGGTTCGTTGTTCGCCCTCGGTGGCGTGCTGGTGATATTGCTCACGCTCCTGGCCGGCCGCGTCTACTGCTCGGCCCTCTGCCCGCTCGGCATTTTGCAGGATGTGATCAGCCGGCTCGCCGACCTCGTCCGGCGCAAGCCGCACCGGTTGCCACCCGCCAAGCCGTTGACCTGGCTCCGCCAGCTTTTCCTCTGGGGCACCGTGGCGGGGGTGCTCGCGGGATGGAGCGGACTCACGCTGGCGCTCCTCGACCCCTACAGCAATTTCGGCCGCATCGCCGCCACGCTCTTCCGGCCGGTCCTGACGCTGGGCAACAATGCGCTGGTGGATCTCTCCGCCGGGCTGGGTCTGCCCGGTCCGAACCGCCTTGACCTGGCCGCGACCGGCGCCGGCCTGCTGGTGCTCCTGCCGGCGGCGGTTCTCGTCCTGCTGACCGTGATGACGGTCCTGCGCGGGCGGCTTTTCTGCAACACGATCTGCCCGGTTGGCACCTTGCTGGGCTTCATCGCCAACCGCGCCGTGTTCCGGCTGCGCCTCGACCAATCCTCCTGCACCAAGTGCACCGAGTGCCTGCGCCACTGCAAGGCGCAGTGTATCGACCTGCGCGCCGGCACGATCGACGCCTCCCGCTGCGTGGCCTGCTACGACTGCATCTCGGCCTGCGACCGGGGCGGCATCAACTACGCGCTCAACTGGAAGCCGGCGCCCGCCTGGTCCACCCCGGCGACCGAGGTCGTCGGTAACCCGCTCCATCCGCTGCGCCGGACTTTCCTGGCTTCCGCCGCCGGCGCCGTGGCCTCGGTAACCCTCGTGGGCAAGATCGCCCGGGCGGCCGAGGTGAAGACGGAGATCATCCCCACCCTCGTGCTGTCGGGTGAAAACAGCCCGGCCGTCGCTCCGCCGGGCGCCGTCAGCGTCAGCCGATTTATCGACCGCTGCACTTCGTGCCAGTTGTGCGTCACCGCCTGCCCCACCCAGGTGCTGCAGCCGGCCCTGCTCGAATACGGCCTGGCCGGACTGCTCAAGCCCCGCCTCGATTACAACGCGTCGTTCTGCAACTTCGACTGCGTGCGCTGCGCCGAGGTCTGCCCCACCGGCGCCCTCGACCGGCTCCGGCCGGAGGAAAAGCACGGCGCCCAGATCGGGATCGCCGACTTTTACCGGGACCGCTGCGTCGTCGTGACCAACGGCACCGATTGCGCCGCCTGCTCGGAGCATTGCCCGACCAAGGCCGTGGCCACCGAGCCCTACGGCGAAAATCTGCGCCTGCCCGTGCTCAACCAGGATCTCTGCATCGGCTGCGGGGCCTGTGAATTCGCCTGCCCGGTTAAACCGCAGAAGGCCATCATCGTGACCGGCCGCCGGGTCCATGCCCGGGCGAAGCAGCTGGTGGAGAAGAAAGCCGTGGCGCCGAAGCGCACAGACGATTTCCCTTTCTAAGCCTGTAGCCGGCCCGCGCGTCAGGCACCGGCCGGGCGCACCGGGACATGCACCTCGTAGTGTTTCAGGAACCCGGGCAGGAACGGTCCGTTCCAAAACACCGCATACGGTTCGCCCGCGGGCTGGACGTCGGGTTTCGTCCTGAGCCAGACCAGCAGTTCGTCGCGGGTGCGACGAAAGTTGCTCTCCGTGTAGCCGCCGCGGGCGCCGAGGCTGGCCACGTGGCGTTCCGGCACCTCGATGACTTCCACGCCTTCGCCGCTGCCGGCGACCTTGGCCCGCTCGCTGGCCGCCACCCAGAAGAACATCGCCGCGCCGTCCATCCGCGCCTCGACCGGTGTCGTCATGGCGATGTCGTGCTTCGAAATATAGGCGAAGAGCGGCCGGAACAGCCGGCCCGACTGCGCGAAGTAATCACCGGCGGCCGCCGACTTGAGGAGCATGCCGGCGGGCAGCGTCTTGAATTCGGGGGTGCCGGCGGGCGACGGGGGAAAGGCTTGGGCGGCGGCCATGAGGATGGGGGCGAGGCAAAACCAGAGCGCGAGCAGTTTTGTCATGCCCCACCCTGTCCCAAAGTGGCCGCACCGCAAGCGGGCGCGTGCCCCGCCCTATTTCTTCAGCGCCGCGCAAAACCGCGTGAGACGCTCGACGCCCTTGCGCAGAATCTCATCGGAGGTGGCGTAACTGAGGCGCAGGTAGCCTTCGGCGCCGAAGGCCGAGCCGGGCACCGCCGCGACCTTCTCCTGCTCGAGGAGCCGGGCGCAGAAGTCTGTGTCCTTGAGTCCGAAGCTCGAGATGTTGGGGAAAAGGTAGAACGCGCCGCCCGAGAGCAGGCAGGTGATGCCGGGGATCCGGTTTAGCTCCGTGTGCAGATACTGGCGGCGACGGGCGAAGGCCGTCTTCATCGCCGCCAGCGCGGCGACGGCCTTGTCCTTCTCCTTGAGCGCGGCGAGCGCGCCGTATTGGGCGAAGGTCGTGGCGTTGGACGACATCTGGCTCTGCAACTCGGCGCAGGCCTTGGCGATCGGGGCCGGCGCGACGAGCGTGCCGAGCCGCCAGCCGGTCATCGAATAGGTCTTGGAGAAACCCGCGACCGTGATGGTGCGCTTCTCGACCTCGGCGCCGAGCATGGCGAAATTCACCGGCTCGTGGCCGTCGTAGATCAGGTGCTCATACATCTCGTCCGCGAGCACGTAGAGGTTGTGCTGCACGCAGATGTCGGCGATCGCGGCGAGCTCGGCGCGGGTGTAGATCGCGCCGGTCGGGTTCGAGGGCGAGTTGAGGACGAGCATTTTCGTCTTCGGCGTGATGGCGGCCGCGAGCAGCGCCGGCGTGAGCTTGAAGCCGGCCCGATCGTCGCAGAGCACGAACACCGGCGTGGCGCCGGCGAGCTTCACCATCTCGGGATAACTGACCCAATACGGCGCGGGAATGATCACCTCGTCGCCCGGGTTGCAGGTCGAGAGGATGGCCAGGTAGCAGGAGTATTTGCCGCCCGGGGACACGACCACCTGGGACGAGGCGACCTTGTAGCCGTATTCCGTGGCGTAGCGGTCGGCCACGGCCTGGCGCAGCGGCTCGATGCCGGGCGTCGGCGCGTATTTGGTCTTGCCGGCCTTGAGGGCGGCGATGGCGGCGTCCTTGATGAAATCGGGTGTGTCGAAATCGGGTTCGCCCGCGGCGAAGCTGCAGACATCTTCACCGGCGGCCAGCATGGCCTTGGCCTTCGCATCGATGGCGAGGGTCGGCGAGGGCGATACGTTGCGGGCCCAAACGGACAGGGGGTGCGGTGTGCTCATACGGGGCTCCGATTTAGAGGCCGCCCGGAGCGAAGGCAAGCCGACCCTTGGTCGAGGGCTGTCATAGATGCCGGAAGGGCGAATCGTCCCGATGAGCCGGGGAGTCGGCTCGTCCGGAGGACTCGCCCTACCCTCAATCAGTGCTTCTTTCCCGGCCGCCGCTGGCGGCGGCGCGCGGGTTTCCGCGCCGGCTTGACCGGCAACCCGGGCATCGGCCGGGCCTCAACCTCGGGCAGGTAGGCCTCGACCGCGGCGCGCACGAGGTGGCCGACGCTCGTGTGCTTGGTGCGGGCGGTCTTCCGCAGCAGGCGGTGGAGTTCCAGGGGCAGCCGCACGGAGATCTGCAGCTGCGATGGGCGCAGCACGAGCACGTCGGAAAAATCATACTGTTCCAGCGCGGTGCGGATGATGTCGCTGACCGATTTCGCCTTGCCGTCGCGCACGGGGTCGCTGAGCCGGTCGAGGAACTCGACCTCCATCTGGATGGGGAACGGCCTGGACGGCTTGGTGGCCACGGCTCAGAAGCGTTCGATCTTCGCCGCGGGGACCAAGGGCGGCTCCTGCCCGAGGTCCGCGGGCGTAAAGGTGCCGGCCGGCAGCGCGAGGTTCATGGCCGTGGCGGTCACCTCGAAGCGGGTCTTGTCGCGGGTGACGCTGTTGCGCAGGTCGATGGATTTCACCATCCACTGGTCGCCCACTTTCTTCAGGTCGAGGACGCTGATGGTCTTTTCCACCGCCCCTTTCGCACCAAGGAATTCGGCCTGCACAAGCGCCTGGAACTGCGTGTCGAGCAGCACCCGCACGCCGGTCAGTCCGGGGCGCGCGGTGGCCACGTCCGCCGGCGGATAGAGCACAAAACTGTGGGCCGGGCGGCCGCGCAAGCGGGTCAGCCCCTCATAGACGAAATCCGTCCAGTTCAGGAACGGCATCTGCAGGTCAAACAGGGTGAGTTCGGTCTCCCCGAGCGGTTCGAACAGACCGGCGGCGTCCAAGGCGACGGTCTGGCCGCCGGACCCTTGCCACTGCCAGGCGGCGGCCTGCGGGCCGCCTTGGATGAGCCAGCGCCGTTCGCCGGACAGGCCGGCGGCGCCGGGGAGCGTCAGGCGGGTGATCGGGCCGAGTGCGTTGCGCGAGCCGAGCCACTGGCCGGCCACGCTGCGTCCGGGACCCCGGCGCGGCATGACGCGCAGCTGGAATTCCAGCCAATAGTCGCCGGCCACGCCGAGTTGCCGGAATTCGCCCAGAATGCGCGCGCCCTCGGCCTGGTCGGGCTTGGTGGTCGCGACGTATTTGGGCGGCGGACGGAAGCCCTTGGGCTGGGCCGATAGGACCGGCAGGGCCACCACCGCCAGCACAAATAACAAAGCCCGGCGGGCGGCCGGGCTGAGGAACTCAGGGTTTCTTGGGCTCAACCGGCGCGGGAGTTGCGGGTTGCGGTGCGGCGGTGGCCGGAGCGGCGATGGTCGGCAGAGTGCCATCGACCGCCTCGAGGTGCTTGCTGTTGTAAATATGCGCCAGATAAAGGACGAAGCTCAGCACGAAGAACAGGATGGCCGCATTGATGGTGGCCTTGCTCAGCACATTGCTGGTCTCGGCGCCAAAGGTGGATTCCATGCTGCTGCCGCCCATGGCGGCACCCATGCCGCCGTCGTTCTTGGCGCGTTGCATGAGAACGACCAGCACCAGGAACAGCGAGGTGAGGATCAAAATGAAAGTTAAGATGCCGATGACTAAGCTCATAAAGAGGCAGAAGCAACGTAGTCGGACCGGCTTTGTCAACCAAAGTTCTGGGGTTTTGCATCCCATGGAACGGGGCAATCTTCCTCTGGCACTGGAGCGCGAGCCCGGGGTCAGACCATGCCTGCTCCAGTCTCCAAACCAAGGCCCACGCCATGATTCCCCGATCCAGAAACCTGCTCGCCACGGGCCTCGCCGCCACGCTGGCCGTCACCCTCCCCCGCGGCTTCGCCGCCGCCGTCAGGGACTTCGCCAAACCGGCCAAGGCCGGGATGCCACAACTGCAGCTGACTGTCGACGTGCCGGCACATTGGCGGCGATTTCTGGCGGATGACTTGGCCGATGCCTTTGCGAGCCGGGTGGCGGATGTCTTCCGGCGCCAAGGCTTTACCGGCGGGATGGCGTTCGTTCCTTCAGACCAACCCGGCCTGGACCTGCCCGTGCTGTCCATCCGCTTGATCAGCTGGCGCATCGACCGCATTGACCGCGCCGAGTGCACCTTTACCGCGGCGGTCCGGTCCGATCGCCGGGAAGAGAGCCTGGGGATGTTTGAAAACCCGCAACTCCCCTGGAACGGCGGTGTGGGCCGCCGGGGCTTAACGGGTGCCTTGGGCGACGCCGCCGATGGGGCTCTGCGCGGTCTGGCGCGTCAACTGGCTAGGAACGGAACGGTGTCGGGGTTCGCGGGGGACAAAGCAATGTAGGGGGGG
>JAQSDJ010000117.1:0-24584 GCA_029945855.1 Lacunisphaera sp. | reverse complement strand
CGACCCCGCCCTACAGTTGCCTCACAGCTTCACGCCCATCTTCTCGAGCACGCGGGCGAGGTCGTCGTTGCCCTCATACTCGATGATGATGCGGCCGCGTTTCGGCGTATGCTTCAGCGTGGTGCGGGCGCCGAGGTGCGAGGTGACCTTCTTCTCGATGTCGGTCAGCGTGGCCGCGGTGGCGGCGGGCATGCGCCGCTTCTTGCCGGTGCCACCGCCGGTCTTGTGCCGGGTGAGTTCTTCCAGTCCGCGGACGCTCAGGCCCTGCTCCAGGGCGCGCCGCCCGAGCAGCAGACGCTCGGGGGAGTTTTCCACGCCGAGCAAAACCTTGGCATGGCCGACACTGAGCAGGCCCTTGCCGACATAGCCCTGCAACTCGGGCTCGAGGGCCAGCAGGCGGAGGGAATTGGCGACCGTGGCGCGGCCCTTGCCGACGCGCTGGGCGGCGGCGTCCTGGGTCAGGTCAAAATCCCGGATGAGGCTGGCGTAACCGTGTGCCTCCTCGAGCGGGTTCAGGTCGGCGCGCTGCAGGTTCTCGATCAGGGCCAGCGAGGCGGACGAGGAGTCGGTCGACGTCATGACGCGCGCCGGGATGCTCTTGAGCTTGAGCTGCTGGAAGGCGCGCCAGCGACGCTCGCCGGCGATGAGCTGGAATTTTTCCCCGACCGCGCGCACGACGATCGGCTGGAGCAGGCCCTCGGCCTTGATGCTCTCGACCAGCTCGGTCAGCGCCTCGGCGGCGAACTCCTTGCGCGGCTGGTAGGGATTCGGCTCAACGAGATGGACCGCCACCTCGCGATAACCGGCCAGACCGTCCGGCACCGGTGCTGGAGCGGGGGTCGACGCGGGGCCCGCGGCCGGATGCAGGGCAACCGGCGCCTTGGGGGCGGTGGTGCCGCTGGTGATGAGGGCGCCGAGTCCGCGGCCCAGTCGTGATTTCGGGGTAGACATGATTATTTTCCCTGCGGGATGAAGAGGGTCTGGCCGACGCGGATCCGCGTCGGGTCCGTAATCTTGTTCGCGTTGATGATATCCTGCACCTTCGCGTTGTTCTTCCGGGCAATCTCACCGAGGGTATCGCCGGCCTGCACGGTGTAATTGATGCCCTCCTTAGGAAAATTATCGCCGAAGCTTGTCTGCACGGCCGGACGGGTGGCCTGGTTCTTGGCCAGCGCGTCGAGCGCGGCGTTGGTCTGCTTGCCCAAACGCTCGATCTGCCCGGCCACCTGCGAGAGCACCTCGCGCTTCTGGTCGGACAGGGCCCCCTGGATGGTGCGATTGAGATCGGCCACGGCGCGGTTGAGCTGCTCGATGGTCACGTAACTTTGGCCCGCCTTGGCCTGCAACGCGCTGTTCTCGCGGTTGAGCTGTTCGACGGTCATGGTCAGCTCGCCCACCCGCTGGGTCAGCAGCATCACATCCTGCCGGAGGTTGGCGATCTCCACCCGGGTATTGTCCATCTGGGCTTGGGCGACGACACCCAGAAAGCTCAGCAGGGCCGCGTATCGCAGTAAATGGCTAGGCATGCCGCAAGCGTGCGAAATTCACCGGACAAAAACAAGCCTTAGCCAGAACGAGATGAATGCGCATTCCCGAATAAGGCTCCCGTCACTGAACGGTGGAACTCGTCCTCCGGACGGGTTGTTGGATGTGCGCCGGAAAACCGGTCACGGAAGACCGGTTCCAACCAATTCAATTGAATGGATGCGGCTCAGGCTTTCCGAAACGGAAACGGCACGCGGCCGACCAACGGGGGCATCGGTGCGGATGCCAGCGTAGTTCCCGGGGCGACGGACAATCCGCGCAGGAATTCCGCCGCCGGCAGCATCCGGCCGCCTGGCCGCTGCAGCTTGCGCAGCCGCAGGATCCCCTGCCCGGTGTCCACCAACAAACCTTCCGGGTCGGCGCCGAGCACCACTCCCGGCCCGGTCGGTTGGTAGTCTATTAAACTACCAACATCCGCGAGGCCGAGCTTCACGGTCTGGCCGGCGATGACGACCGAGCAGCCCGGCCAGGGATTGAGTCCGTTGCTGCGGGCCGCGAGCGCGGCGGCCGGCTGGGTGAAATCGAGCCCGCCGTCGGACTTCTCCAGCCGACGGCAAAAAGTGACCTGGTCCGCATTCTGGGCCGTGAAAATCTGCGTGCCGGCGGCGATCGCGGGCAGGCAGCGCGCCAGCAACGGCACGCAGGCCTGCGCCAGCCTGGCCTCGACCTCGGTGGCGGTATCGAGCGACTCGATGGCCACGCGCTCCACGTCGGCCACCGGGCCTGCATCCAGTTCCCGCACCAGCCGCATGAGGGTGACGCCGGTTTCCTTCTCGCCGCAGGCGATAGCGGTCTGAATCGGCGAGGCGCCGCGATATTGCGGCAACACCGACGTGTGCAGGTTCAGCGTGCCGAGCCGCGGCGTGGCGATGACATCCTGCTTCAGGATATGACCGTAAGCCATGACCAGCGTGAGGTCGGGCTGGAGGTCCGCCAGTTGCTGCTGTTCCGGTGCACCAATTTTCTCCGGCTGCAGGACGGGCAGTCCCCGCTCGAGCGCCCAAAGCTTGATGGCGTTGGCCTGGACCTTCTGGCCGCGGCCGGCGGCACGATCGGGCTGCGTGAACACCGCCACCACCTGCGCAATTCCGCCGCCCACGAGCCAGTTCAGCGCCGGCAGCGCGATGGCGTCCGAACCCATGAAGACAATCTTAAGCATGGCAATGCTTCGTGGAGGGCCGGTCTCCCGACCGGCCACGGTCCGTCGGGGGACGGACCCTCCAAAAGTCAGATGCGCGGAGGCAAGGCATCGCGCTCAATCATCCAGCAAGGCCGGGTTGATGACTTCCTCGCCCTCTGCCGCATGGCGCAGGCCTTTGCGGGTGTTGCGCGCGGCGATGCGGTCGGCGGCCGAGCGGTTCTGCTTGCCGATGAGATCGAAATGGATCGGGCAGCCGTCCAGGCCGAATTCCTTGACGAGGCCGGCCTCGAGGTAGCGCCGGTAGGATTCCGTGAGGCTGCGTTCCTGGTTGCAGAACAGCTTCATGCGGAAAGGCCGGGTGCTGGTCTGCGTCGCGTAATAGATGCGGAAGCGCGTGCCGAAGGTCGACGCCGGCGGCGTGCGGTCAGACAGGCGGACGATGGCGGCGTTGAGCTTGGCCGTGGGGATCTTCGTATCGAGGCGCTTGTTCAGCGCGCGGGCCGCGCGGAGCATGCGCTCGATCTCGTGGCCGGTCAGGGCCGAGACGAACATCACCGGCGCGCCGGGCGTGAAGAAAAGCTGGTCGAACATCGCCTTCTCGAACTTTGCCCGAAAGTCGCGGGCGTTCTTGTATTTCGCCATGCCCGGGAGGTTGCTGCGGAAGGCCTCGTGCACGAGGTCCCACTTGTTGACGACGATCACGATGGGCTTGGCCGCCTTGACGATCTCGCCGGCGATGGCCTTGTCCTGGCTGGTCACGCCGTCCATCGCGTCGAGCACCATGAAGGCGACGTCCGACTGGTGGATGGCCTCGAGCGAGCGCAGGCGGGAGAAATACTCGACCGAGGACGACAGCTTCGTCGGCGCGCGGATGCCGGCGGTGTCAATGAGCTTGAACGGCCACAGCTTCCCCTCGCGGGTGCGGAAGACGAAGGACAGCTCCACGGCGTCGCGGGTCGTGCCGGGCACGTCGCTGACGATGAGGCGGTCGCTCTTGAGGACGCGGTTGCTGAGCGAGGACTTGCCGACGTTGGGCCGGCCCACGAAGCAGATGTCGAGGCGCTCCTTGTCCAGCGCGGTTTCCACCGGCTCGGGCCCGAGCTTCGCCAGGACGGCCTCGCGCACCTCGGCCTCGCCGTTGCCGTGCTCGGCGGAAAGATAGAACGGCTCGCCGAAACCCAGCCGGTAGAACTGGTCGATCTCCGCGATCTTCTCCTTGCCGCTGTCCGCCTTGTTGGCGACGAGGATCACGTCCTTCCGGCTGCGGCGAAGCAGCTGGGCGATGCGCTCGTCCAGCGCCGTGACACCCTCGCGGGCGTCGACGACGAAAAGAATCACGTTGGCCGCCGTGATGGCGAAATGCACCTGCTCCTCGGACGCCTTGGTGATGCGGGCGGGCGTGTCGCTGCCGGTCAGGCCCAAGCCGCCGGTGTCGAGCAAGGTGTAGTGGCCATCCTCGACCTCGGCCGTGACGACGTCGCGGGTGACCCCCGGCATGTCATGGACGATGGAGATGCGCTTCCGCGCCAGCCGGTTGAAAAAGCGGCTTTTGCCCACGTTGGGGCGACCGACGATGGCGACGATGCGTGACATAGCGTTAAGGTCTAAGCGATAAGCCTCCCTGACCAGCAAGAAGTTTCGGGGGTTGTTTTCCAGGTGGAACCCGGCCTCCGGACGGGTTGGCCAGGTGAAAGCCAGAAAACGCGTCCGGAGGCCGCGCTCCACCCCCTGAAAGATTAGTGTTTATTAGTGCCCATTAGTGGTTTCAGTTTCGAACTCCATGTTCGAAAGCCTGACCGAAAAACTGACCGGCGCCTTGCGCAACCTGCGTGGCGTCGGCTCTTTGACCGAAGCCAACATGGCGGACGCCCTGAAAGAAGTGCGCGCCGCCCTCCTGGCCGCGGACGTCCATTTCAAAGTCGCCCGCGAGTTCATCGACCGCGTGCAGGCCGAGTGCACCGGCCAGCAGGTGCTCAAATCCGTCACCCCCGGCCAGCAGGTCGTGAAGATCATCCACGACGAGCTGGTCAAACTCCTCGGCGAGGGCGCCACCGAACTCAACCAGAAGCGGCCGCTCAAGGTCCTGATGGTCGGCCTCCACGGCTCCGGCAAGACCACCTCCACCGCCAAGCTCGGCAAGCTGCTCAAGAAGAAGGGCGCCCGGCCGTTCCTCGTCGCCTGCGACGTCCATCGCCCCGCCGCCATCGACCAGCTTGAGATCCTCGCCCAGCAGGAGGAACTCGGCTTCCACGGCGACCGCGTCTCCAAGGACGTGCCCGCCATCGCCGCGCAGGGCCTCGAGCTCGCGCTGGCGCAGAATGCCGACGTCATCCTCTTCGACACCGCCGGCCGCCTGCAGATCGACCAGGACCTGATCGCGGAAGTGAAACGCCTCCACGCGAAGGTGCAGCCTGACGAGGTGCTGCTCGTCGCCGACGGCGCGCTCGGCCAGGAGGCGGTGAACGTCGCCAAGGCCTTCCACGACGCCCTCAACCTCACCGGCCTGATCCTGACCAAGATGGACGGCGACGCCCGCGGCGGCGCGGCGCTGTCGATCAAGTCCGTCACCGGTGTGTCCATCAAGTTCATCGGCACCGGCGAGAAGACCGCGGACTTCGAGAATTTTTATCCCGACCGCCTCGCCTCGCGCATCCTCGGCATGGGCGATGTCGTGACACTCGTCGAGAAGGCGCAGGAGCACATCGACCAGAAGGACGCGGAGCGCATGGCGGAGAAGATGCGCAAGGCGGACTTCAACCTGGAGGACTTCCTCGCGCAGATGCAGCAGGTGAAGAAGATGGGCTCGATGCAGTCGATCATGGGCATGATGCCCGGCATGAGCGGCGTGCAGCTGCCCGACGATTCGGAAAAGCAGATGAAGCGCACCGAGGCCATCATCCAGTAGATGACGATCCAGGAGCGCCGGAAGCCCGCTGTCCTCAACGGCAACCGCCGTATCCGCATCGCCAAGGGCGCGGGCGTCAAGGTCGTCGAGGTCAACCAGCTCATCAAGCAGTTCGAGCAGATGCAAAAGCTCATGAAGATGATGAAGGGCGGCAACCAGAAGAAGCTCATGCGCCAGATGGAGCAGATGAAGGGCCGCGGCGGCATGCCCGGGTTCTGAGCGTGAACCGTTTCTTCCAGCTGCTGATCGCCCTCGCCGCCTTCGCGGCCGGCCTGTGGTTTCTCTATTCTGGCTACGAGCGCGAAGTGTCGCTCGCCGGGAAAACCGAGACCGGCCTCACCTACCTGAAGACCGGCTTGGATGGCAAAACGCGCGTTCTGACCCACCACTGGCGCTACGGCGCCGGGTTTGTCCTGCTCCTGGGCAGCACGTGGTGGCTGGTGAAGGGCGGCGGCAAGAAGACCAACCGACGCCGGCGTTAGGTTCCAGCGGCGGATTTCGAGAGATATTTCACCCTTGGCCCGTTGCCCGGGCCCCTTTTCCGGGTCTAGAACGTATTCAAGATTACCATGGCCGTTTCTGTAGGTCGGGCTTTACGCCCGACACCTCGGAGATAAACCCCGACCTACACGATGATCATGGCTACACTTCAATTTAAACCGCTGTAGTCCCCCGTGAACATGCCCAACCGCCTCACCGCCTTCTGGCGCAGCCTGTCGGACTGCAACCAGCCCCGCATCCGCTACCTCGGCCGCGCGCTACTGGTGGACCTGCCCGTCGCCTATGCCGTGGGACTGGGCTTGAATTGGGCGACCGGCACCGGCTGGCCGCAGCCTTCCGTCGAGGATCTGCGCGGGCTTTTCTTCGGCCTGTGCGTCCGGGCCCCGATCCTGGAGACAGCCGCGATGGGGGTGATCATCTGGGTGCTGCGGCGTTTCATGACGCGCACCGAATACGTGCCGTGGGTGACCGCGCTGATTTGCGCCGGCCTGCATTCGCTGGCGAAACCGCTGTGGGGCATCGAGATCTTCTGGAGCTTCGTGATCTTCTCCCTGTGTTACGTCACTTGGGAGAAGAAGTCCCTGGCGCAGGCCTTCGGCCTGACGGCGATCCTGCACGCCCTCCACAACCTCGTGCCGCTGCTGGTCCTGCTCGTGTCGCGCCGAGCGTCGTGAATCACTGGTTGGTGGGATTGTCCTGCTGCGTCGCGTTGCGCAGCGAGAGCACGAAGGCCTGCAGCTTGGCCGGACTCTTGATGCCGGGGGCCTGTTCCACGCCGCTGTTCACGTCGACCCAGCGCGTGCCGGTGGCCGCGACCGCCTCGGCGATGTTCGAGTGGTTCAGGCCGCCCGAGAGAATCCAGTTTTTCGCGGGGTTGGCGTCCTTGTGCTGCTTGAACTTCGCCCAGTCGCCCGTCTGGCCCGTGCCGCCCATCTTGTCCGGGTGGAAGGTGTCAACGACGAAGGTCTCGGCGAGCGGCAGGATTTCCGGGTAGATGTTGACGCCCGTCGGCAGCCGCGGGGCGAGCCACAACCGGGCCGCGCCCACCGCCTCGACCCACGAGTTGATGACCGGCACCGAGGTCTGCGGGTTGAAATGCACCTGGAAAAAGTCACAGCCCAGCTCCGCCTGCTCCCGCAGTTCCGCCGGCGTGGGGTCGACCGACACCGCGACCTTCTTCCGCGGCGGCAGCCGGTCCTTCATGGCCAGCATCTGCGGCTTGGAAACCCAGCGCGCCGACTTTTGATAAAAAAGAAAACCCAGGTAGTCGGCGCCCACGGCATCGGCCGCCTCCGCGTCCACCAGCGAGGTGATGCCACAAACCTTGAGCCTGATGCCGTTGATCATACCAATTTACAGGAGGGAACGGAGAAAACGGAGGCAAGCCAGCTGAATTGCTCTGTTCTCTCCGTTACCTCCTGTGAAATCAAAACGCATTCACCGACTGGATGACGTGGTCCACCTGCTCGTCCGTCAGTTCGGGGAAGAGCGGCAGGCTCACGCAGGTGGCGCTGGTCTTTTCCGCCACGGGCAGGCTGCCCGCGGCGTAACCGAGCGAGGCATAGCAGGGCTGGCGGTGCATCGGCCCCGGGTAAATGATCTCGGTGCCGACGCCGTTTTTGTCGAGATGCGCACGGAGGTCGTCGCGCTTCGGATGCAGCAGCGTGAACTGGTGCCAGACCGATTCGCCATACATCGGCACGACCGGCAGTTGGACATCGGTGCGCTTGAGGCCGGCACGATACATCGCGGCGATGGCGCGACGGCGGGCGGTCCAGCCGGCGAGCTGCTTCAGCTTGATGTTGAGGATCGCGCCCTGGAAGCCGTCCATGCGGAAATTGAAGCCGACCTCGGTGTGCGTGTAGCGCTTCGGCGAACCATGGACGCGGAGCAGCTGCGCCTGGTCCATGACGGCCGCGTGCTTCGAGACGAACGCCCCGCCCTCGCCGCAGCCGCCAAGATTCTTGGTCGGGTAAAAGCTGAACGTGCCGCAGTCGCCGATTGAGCCGACCGGCGCACCCTTGTAACAGGCGCCGACGGCCTGCGCGCAGTCCTCGACGACGAACAGCTTGTGCTGCTTCGCCAGCGCCATGATCTCGTCCATCCGCGCCGGCTGGCCGAAGATGTGGACGACCACGATGCCCTTGGTCTTCGGCGTGATCGCCCGGGCGATGGCCTCGGGGCTGATGCACCAGGTGTCGGGATCGATGTCGACGAACACCGGCGTGGCGCCGACGTAGCTGATGCCCCAGCAGCTCGAGGCGAAGGTGAACGGCGTCGTGATGACTTCATCGCCCGGGCCGAAACCGCCGCAGAGGGACGCGATGTGCAGGGGCGAGGTGCCGCTGTTCATGCCGAGCGTGCGCGGGAAACCGAGCGTGGCGCTGAAGGCTTTCTCGAAATCCTCCACGTCCTTGCCAAGGCAGAAACGGGTGGCGTCGTAGGTGGCGGCGAGCGCCGCGAGCACCTCGGTGCGGATCGCCTGATGCTGCGGCTTGAGATCGAGGAAGGGGACTTTCATTTGTTTACCCGCGAATACACGCGAATTGACGCCAATCCAATCAGAAGATTCGGGTGCATTGGCGTGATTAGCGGGCCAATGCCTTGATCAATGCTGCTGTGATACTCTCCAGGTCGGGCACTTCCGCTTCGAAGTCCACCGGCACGCCGAGTTGCTTCATCGCGGCGGTCGTGCTGGGGCCGATGCTGCCGGCCAGCGGGCGCTTTGCCCTGGCCCCGAGCTTGAGCGAGTCGGCCTGGTCGAAGAACGACTGCGCCGCCGAGGGGCTGGCGAACAAGATGGCGTCGGCGCCCTTGGCCCGGAAATCACCGGCCACCGGGTCGGCGGAGAGGTTGGCCTCCTCCGTCTTGTAGACCGGCAGGCAGTCGACGATGGCGCGGGCCTCCTCGAGCTTCTTCACGAGGGTGTCGCGGTTGCGATTGCCCGTGATCACCAAAACCTTGGCGCTGTCCATGCCCTCGCGGTCGATCAGGGCCTTGGCCAGCTCCTCGGCGTTGGCCTTTTTGGGCTGGACCTCGACGCGCAGGTGTTTTTCCCGGATCGCCGCGGCCGTGGCCTCGCCGACCACCGCGACGCGCATGAGGCCGAAGGCCCGGATGTCGTCGAACACGCGGTGAAACTCGTCGAAGAAGAACTTCACGCCGTTGACGCTGGTGAAGATGATCCATTCGTAGCCGCCGAGGCCCTCGAAGACCTCGGCGAGGGTGTTCGGGTTGACGTCCTTGCTGACACGGATGAGCGGCAGCTCGATGACGGTCGCGCCAAGCGATTCCAGCTTGAGCCGCCATTCGATGGCCGCCTCGCGCGGGCGGGTGAGGACGATGCGGCGGCCGTGCAGTGGTTTTGGATCAGGCATGAGGTTGTAGGGCGGGAGCGCTGATCCCGCCAGTGTGTCCACGGGAAGGCGGGATCGGCGATCCCGCCCTACAGTTAAGAACAGTGAGGACCATTCTAAGCATGGAAACCCAGCTCCTTCAGTATCCGGGCGGCGGCCTGCTCCGGCTGGGTGAAATCCGCCGGCGTGAGCGGCAACCGGCAATGGCCGGTTTTCTCGTGGAAGAAGTAGAGCTTGTCCGCGGTGGCGTGCGCGGCGAAGGCGATCTGGCAGCCCGCGCCGAGCTGGCGCTGGAAGGCGCGCTCGAGCGTGACGGTGCGCGCCGTGCCTTCGTCGAGCGCCGGCGCCAGCAGCGCGGCATGCTCGGCGCGGCACTGGAGGGCGATGGCCCCCTGCCCCACGGCCGGCACGCTCTCGTCGAAGCTCAGATGGCGGAACACGAGGCCCGGCCAGCTCTTGATGCCCAGCCGGTTCATGCCGGCGGTGGCGAGGATGGTCGCGTCAGCCGCGCCGGCCGCGATCTTCTTGAGCCGGGTGTCCACGTTGCCGCGAATCTCGGTGAAGGTGGCGGTCGGATAAAGCAGCTTGATCTGCAACTGGCGGCGCGGGCTGCTCGTCGCGATCGTCGCGGGTGTGGTGACGCCCTCGCGCAGCACCAGCACGTCGCGGGTGTCCTCGCGGGGCATGAAGCCGGCGACCACAAGGCCCGGGGGATTCTCGCCGGGCAAATCCTTGCAGCTGTGGACGGCGGCGTGCGCCTCGCCGCGCAGCAGCGCCTGCTCGAGCTCGGCCGTGAACAGGCCCTTGCCGCCCTGCTTGGCCAGCGACCACTCGGCCTGGCGGTCACCGGTCGTGACGAGCTTGAGCAATTCGCACTCGGCGCCGGCGATCTTCGCGTTCAGGCGCGCCGCGACCATCTCGGTCTGGACGAGGGCCAGCGGGCTTTTTCGGGTGGCGAGGGTGATTTTCATCAAGGGGAACAGTTTGAAACCACTAATGGACACTAATGAACACTAATTTTCGGAAAATCGAAGCTATCGCGGGCGAGGTCGCCCGCAATCCAAGGATCTGCTCTGAAGCCACAGCGACCTCGCTGTGGAAAGGAGCCGCAGATCCGTCGCAGAATGGACGCTGAGGGACTCGAACCCCCGACACCCTCGGTGTAAGCGAGGTGCTCTAACCAACTGAGCTAAGCGTCCGGAAGCCGCACGAAACGGCAAGGGGCGACAGCCCGCAAGGGAGAATTGGTAGGGCAAATCGTCCCGATGAGCCGTCGGTCGAGCGGGAAGACGGCTCATCCGGAGGACTCGCCCTACCCCAACCCTCAGGCCTTCAAGGGCAGCCCCAGTTCGATCATCTTCTCGGCGGTCTGAAGCGCGTTGAGCGCGGCGCCCTTCCACAGGTTGTCGCCGCAGACCCACAGGGCCAGGCCGTTGTCGAAGGCCGTGTCCAGCCGGATGCGGCCGACGCCGCATTTTTCCTTCCGACTGTAGGCGAGCGGCGTCGGATAACCGTTCTTCGCCGTCTCGTCGATGAGCTCGGCGCCGGAGAAAGCCGCGATGGCCTGCCGCGCCGCCGCGACCGAGACCGGACGCGCGAACTCGGCGTTGATGGCCACGGAGTGCGCGCGCACGACCGGCACGCGGATGCAGGTGGCCGAGACCTTGAGGTCCGGCATTTCCAGGATCTTCCGGCTCTCGGTGCGCATCTTGGATTCCTCGCCGGTGTAACCGTCGGCGCCGAAGGAATCGATGTGCGGGATGAGGTTCTGGAAAATCTGATAAGGGTAGACCTCGCGCGGCATGGGTTGCTTCGCGACATAGGCCTGCGTCTGCTGCTCGAGTTCGACGATCGCGTCGGCCCCGGTGCCGGAGACGGACTGGTAGGTGGCGAACACGACGCGCTTCAGGCCGAAGGCCAGGTGCAGGGGATAAAGCGCCATCAAGGCGACGGAGGTCGAGCAGTTCGGGCTGGCGACGATGCCCTGGTGCGTCCGCAACGCGTGGGCGTTGATCTCGGGGATGACCAGCGGGACCAGCGGGTCGGCGCGAAACGCGGAGCTTTTGTCGATGCAGAGGCAGCCACGCTTCACGGCCTCGGGGGCGAGCGCCTTGGTGACGGAACCGCCGGCGGCGAAGAACGCCAGGTCGAGCCCGGCGAAAGCCTCGGGGGTGGCCTCCTGCACCGTGATTTTCTTCCCGCCGAAATCAATGGTCTTGCCCGCGGAACGGGCCGAGGCCAGCGGCCGCAGCTCCGCGACCGGGAATGCATGGGCCTGCAACAGGGCAATCAGCTCTTGACCGACTGCTCCGGTGGCCCCGACGATGCCGACACGATAGGATTTATTGCTCACGATGAATGAAGTGTTGAAACGGTTCAAAGAAAGGTGTGCCGCGCTGGGAATCAAGCCCACACCGCGTGTCATAGGCATTTCCCTCGCGCAGCAGCTCCTGATGTTTTTCCAGGACTGTGCCTTGCAGCAGAGCCATGTCATATCGACTTCGCTCCGGCCGCCCTCGAATGTGAAGGATTCCCTCGGCACGCCGCGCGGCCTGCACGAGATCGCGGAGAAGGTCGGCGCCGGCGTCCCGCCCGGCATCGTGTTCAAGGGCCGGGTGAGCACCGGCTGGCATTTTACGGAATTCGACGCGGCGGCGCAGGCGAAGAATCTCATCACCAGCCGCATCCTCTGGCTGCGCGGCCTTGAGCCCGGCGTGAACGCGGGCACCAACGACCGCGGCGAGGTTGTGGACACCTACGCGCGCTATGTCTACCTCCACGGCACCAACCATGAGGAGCGCCTCGGCACGCCCTTCAGCGGCGGCTGCGTGGAAATGAACAACCTCGAGATTATTGCGCTTTTCGACCAGGTGCGCCCGGGCGACCAGGTGTGGATCGAGGATTGAAGGTGGAACCCGTCCTCCGGACGGGTTTTGACGCGCGGCGCCGCCAGCCAGTTCGCCATTGCGTCCGAAATGCTTCTGCCACTTGGTCATCTTCGACGGGCCGCCAACCTCAACCTGACGTTCGCATGAAAGAGTCGGAGTATTTCAAGAAGGCATTCCAAGACGCAGACTATCGACGGGAAAAAATAATGGAGCTGCGGTATCAGGCCAAATACACCCTGGGGTTCTTGATCTTCGGGGTCGTGCTGCTCGTTGCCATGACGCTTGCGCGCGGCCTCGGCGAGGGACTTTGGTGGGAGGGACTGACTGGCATGTTCCCATCGGTCATCATCATGGCGTGGGTGCATAGCAACACCAAGACCCGGTTGGCCGCCTTGGAAGTCATGGACGGCAAGCAGCCGGAGTCCGTGCAGCCGACAGCTGCAGCTGGAGCCTAAAGACGAGAGAGGAACCGCCTGAGGGGCCTTTCCGAATATCGATCCCCGCGTTCGATATGCCGGATTGTAGGTCGGGCTTTACGCCCGACTCGTCGGGGATAAACCCCGACCTACAACATCAAACCGCAGCACGGCGCCTTGTTCGGATAGGCTCTATGGGGAAACCTGGCCTTCGCCCGAGGTAAGCGTGTCCGGAGGACACGCTCCACCCACCTACGCATTCTTCCCGAATAGCAGACGCAGCGAGTTGATGCAGACGACGAGCGTGCTGCCCTCGTGGGCGGCGACGCCGATGGCCAGCGGCACGGCGCCGAAGGCCGTCATGATCACCATGACGATGACCACGCCGAGCGAGATCGTGAGGTTCTGGCGGATGATGGCCTTGGCGCGGCGGCTGAGCCGGTGCGCCGCGAGGAAGTTCTCGATGCGGTCGTGCATCAGGATGACCTCGGCCTGCTCGAGGGCCGCGTCACTGCCGCGCGCGCCCATGGCCACGCCGACGTCGGACGCGGCCAGGCAGGGCGCATCGTTCACGCCGTCGCCGACCATGGCGACCTTGCGTGCGGGTGGACCCGCGCGCAGTTCCTGGATCGCCGCCACCTTCATTTCCGGCGTCAGGGCGGCGCGCACCTCGGCGACGCCCAACTCGTGCGCGACCGACTCCGCGGCGTGCCGGCGGTCGCCCGTCAGCATCACCGTATGGATGCCCCGCTGCGCCAGTTCGGCGAGCACGGCCTTGGACTCGGCCCGGATCTGGTCGCGCAACAGGACGCGGCCCAGCATGTCCTTCCCGACGACCCAGACCTCGGAAAGGTCCGCCGCCGCGGTCGGCAGTTTCTCCGCCCAGCCGGCGAGCGGGCCGGCCTCGAGCAGTTCGCGGCGGCCGAGCAGCGCCTGGGCGCCGCCATAACTGCCGCGCACGCCCTGTCCCACGATGTTCTTGAAATCATCCATCGCGATGAGCTTCACCCCGCGCGCCTTGGCGTCGCGCACGATGGCCCGGGCGAGCGGGTGCTCCGACTTGGCCTCCAGCGCGTAGGCGAGCTCCATCACTTCCTTTTCGCGACCGGGCGGGAAACTTTCGTAGCCGATCACGGCGAGCTCGCCGGTGGTGAGCGTGCCGGTCTTGTCGAGCGCGACGACATTGATGTCCGCCAGCTTCTCGATGGCGGCGCCGCCGCGGAACAGCACGCCGTGCCGCGCGCCCCAGGCGATGGCGGCGAGGATGGCCGAAGGAATCGACAGGACCAGCGCGCAGGGGCTGGCGACCACCATCAGGGTCATGGCGCGGTAGAAGGCCGAACGCGTCTCCGGGGTGTTGGTGAAGGCCGGCAGATCGAAGCCCAGCCACCAGACCAGGAACATCGCGGCCGAGCCGCCGATGACCGCATAGGTGTAGCCCGTGCCGAACTTGTCCGTGAACCGCTCGCTCGGAGCCTTGAGCTTCTGCGCGGTCTGGATGAGCCGGATGATCTTTTGCAGCGTGCTCTCGGCCGGCAGCCGCGCGACCTCGAAGTCCAGCGCGCCCCACAGGTTGATCGTGCCGCTGAAGACCTGGTCGCCGGTGCGCTTGTCCACCGGGGTCGCCTCGCCGGTCAGCGCGGACTCGTCGGCGGCGCTCTTGCCGCTGAGGACCACGCCGTCGGTCGGGAACGCCCCGCCCGGACGCACGCGCACATGCTGGAGCAGCTGCAGCTCCTCCACGGCGACCTCCTGCTCCGTGCCATCCGGCCGGATGAGGGTCGCGCGCTTCGGCGCCGTCTTGAGGAGGGCGCTGACCTCGCGCTGGGTGCGGTCGAGGGCGTATTCCTCCATCGCGCCCGAGGCGGAGAAGAGGAACAGCAGCAACACGGCCTCGCCCCACGCGCCGATGAACATCGCGCCAAGCGCGACGGCCAACATGAGGAAATGGATCTCCACGTCGCCCTTCTTGAGGTTCTTCCACGAGTCGATGGCCGCGTCCCAGCCGCCCGTGATCATGCCGAGGAGAAAAAAGCCCTTCGCCAACCACGGCAGGTCCGGGGCAAAATGCCCGGCGAGCAAGCCCGCGATGCCGCTGGTTCCGCAAATTGCGGCCAGCCGGGCCAGCATCCGCCATTCCTGGTCCTCGGGCAACGGATCGGCCTTGATCTCCGGCCACTCCATCTCGCGCCAGAGCCAGAGCTTTTCGGCCGTCACGCAGGTGTCACGGCCCAGCACCACCGCGCCGCCTTCGTGGCGCACGGAAAATCCCGCCGGGGTCTTCAGCGCGGCCCTGGCCGCCAGCTGCGCTTCGACCGCCGCGATGGTGGCCGCCAGCTTGGCCTCGAGTTCCGCCAAATCGACGTTCTGCACCGTGGCAATGGCCACCTTGTGCGCCACCGGGTCGATGCGCACGGCGCGGACTTCCGGTTGCTCGCGCAGGAAGCGCACCAGTTCCTCGGTCCAGTTGCTGGTGGGTTCGTCGGGTTTGGCCATGTCCGGAGCATGTCGCACCGGACGCTGGTCGCAAATATCATCTGCATTTCCCGGCAGTAATTCGAAATCCATCCGGCGCAGATTAGCCGGCGATGTGCAGAGACAGGTTCTCAACCCGCCCGGCGCTCTTTCTGTTGCCTCCGGCCGACTTCCTCCGCTCATTGAGCCCTTTATGATCGGCCTGAACGAAGATGCCAGCGCCCCGCCCGCCCCCGGCCCCAAGCCGACGCAGGTGCGCCAGCTCGTGCGGGCGGTCTTCAGCGAGGCCGGGGCGCTCTGCGAAGCACTCAAGCTCGAACACCGGCCGCAGCAGGCGCAGATGGCCTCCGCCGTCGCGGCCGCCATGTTCAAGGACGAGCCCATGCTCTTCGAGGCCGGCACCGGCGTCGGCAAGTCCCTCGCCTACCTGCTGCCGGGACTCATTCACGCCACCGACCAGGGTCGGCAGATGATTGTCTCCACGAACACCATCTCCCTGCAGGAGCAGATCGAGACGAAGGACCTGCCGATCTGCCGCCGCGTCTTCAAGTCCGATCCCGCCCTCACCCGCTACGCCGACTTCCGCTCCGCCGTGCTGGTCGGCAAATCCAATTATCTCTGCACCACCCGCCTCGGCCACGCGCTGGCCGACCGCGCCAGCCTGTTTGCCGACGCCGACTACGAGGAGTTGCAGCGCATCGCCGCTTGGGCCGAGACGACCGACTCCGGCCTGCGCCACGACCTGAAGCCGCCGCCGCGGCCGGAGGTCTGGGACGCGGTCAACGCCGACTCCTCGGCCTGCTCGCGCAAGCACTGCGATGGCGAGAAATGCTTCTACCAGCGTGCCCGGGCCCGGATGCGCACGGCGCAGGTCATCATCGTCAACCACGCCCTGCTCTTCGCGCTCATCAATGCCGGCGGCGCCCAGGCGCACGGCGCGTCCCAGGACACGCGCGGCGTGCTCTTCCCGGACGACTTCGTCGTGCTCGACGAGGCGCACACGGTGCCCGAGGTGGCGACGAACAACTTCGGCCTCGCCCTGAGCAGCTATGGCGTGGACCGCGCGCTCAAGTATCTCTTCAACCCGCGCACCAAGCGCGGCCTGTTTCGCAAGCACGGCGGCCCCGAGGCGCAGCAGCTGGTGGTCGACGCCCTTGACGCCGCGAAGCAGTTCTTCGACTTCATCGCCACCCGCCTGCTTGATCAGCGCGCCATCGTCCGCATCCGGGAACAGGGTGTCGCCGAGCACATGCTCGACGGCCCGCTCGGCGCCCTGCACCGCCGGCTGGCCAAGCTCGCCGACAAGCTGGAGGACGGCCGCGAGCGCGACGAGTTGCTCGAGCAGGGCCAGCGCATCAAGGGCCTCCAGGCCGGCGTGACCGAATGGCTGACGCTCGGCGACAAGGGCCACGTCTACTGGACGGAGCGCAGCGGCCGGAAACAGACCATCGTCACGCTCCGCAGCGCCCCCATCGACGTGGCGCCGGAGCTGCGGAAGCATCTCTTCGGTTGCAACACGAGCGTCGTCTGCACCAGCGCCACGCTGGCCATGGGCGGCAGCATCGAGCCCCTCGCGGCCCGCATCGGCGCCGACGACGCGCCGGCCACCGCGGTGAAGTCGCCCTTCGACTTCGAGCGACACATGCGGGTGTTCGTGGCCACCGACATCCCGCTACCCACGCCCAAGGAGGCGCGGCTCTCGCTTGAGACCCTCATCGACTACATCGGCTTCTGCACGGCGCAGGTGCCGGGCGGCTCGCTCGTGCTTTTCACCAGCTACACCGACATGCGGGCCGTGGCGCAGGCCCTGGAACCCGTTTTCCAGAAAGCCGGCCGGCCGTTTCTGATGCAGGGCGCCGATCTCTCGCGCACCGAGCTGGCCCGGCAGATGCGTTCCCTCGGCAACGCCGTGCTCTTCGGCACTGACAGTTTCTGGACCGGCGTGGACGTCCCGGGGAAGGCGCTGTCGCAGGTCATCGTCACCCGTCTGCCCTTCGACCCGCCGACGCATCCCATCACCGAGGCCCGGTGCGAGCACATCCGGGACGGCGGCGGCAACCCCTTCAACGAGCTGACTCTGCCGGACGCGCTCATCAAGTTCCGCCAGGGCGTCGGGCGCCTCATCCGCAACAAGACCGACCGCGGTGTGGTCACGATCCTCGACTCCCGCGTGCTGGCCAAGACCTACGGCCGGGAGTTCCTCGCCTCGCTGCCCAAGGCGGACTACGAGCGGATGACAAAAGAAAACCGCGAAACTGTTTTTCGCCCTTTCCCTTGAGCCGCAACCTGCCGTAGAGTCAGCCTCTTAAATGAAACTGCACTCCTTTGCCCAAAGCGACGTCGGCCGCGTGCGTCCGGAAAACGAGGACAGTTTCCTCTGCCATGAGGGCCTCAAGCTCTACGCTGTCGCCGACGGCATCGGCGGGCTGCCCTCGGGCGCGCAGGCCAGCCAGCTGACGATCGCGGCCCTGCAGAAAGGCCTGACCGACCTGCCGGCCGGCCAGAAGCCCGATTATGCGCTGATCATCGCCGACGTGAACAAGCAGGTCTACAGCCTCGGCCGCCTGCTCAGCCCCCAGTTCGGCATCGGCTCCACCCTCACCTTCGCCCACCTGACAGGCGTGAAGCTCAACATCGGCCACGTGGGCGACTCCTGCGCGCTGCGGCTGCGCGCCAAGGCCCTCGAGCAGCTGACCCGGGACCACACCGTGGAGAACGAAATGAAGGAACGCGCCGCCCGCGGCGAGCCCATGGCCATGCTGATGGAAAACCGCAACGCCCTCACCCGTTGCATCGGCCAGCCGCCACCCATTTTGGCCGACTGCCACGCGCACACCGTGCTGCCGCACGACCGCTACCTGCTGGCCTCGGACGGCATCTCCCGCTTTGTCGCCCCCTCGGAGATCCAGGAGATCATGCAGCAGGCCTCCGAGCCTGCCAGCGCCGCCCAGCGCCTCATCGATTGTGCCAACGAACGCGGCGGCCTCGACAATTCCACGGCCGTGGTGATGTTCTTCGACTGAGGAAAATCCGGACCGTTTTGACCACGGATTTCACGGATGGGCACGGATAGAGACATATTACGGAAGGTAGGGGCGGCCCTTGAGGACGCCCGCTTTGCCTTCGCCATCCATCAGGCGTCGTCAAGCGACGCCCCTACCCAATCATGAGCAATCCCCTGCCCTTCACCGCCCTCGTCGAGGCCCAGCCCGAGAACGAGCTGTTCCGCTTCAGCCTCGCGCAGTCCCTGCTCAGCTCAGGCCGCCCGGCCGAGGCACTCGAGCATCTGGAAAAGTGCGCCGCGAAGAAGCCCCATTGGATGATGCCCCGCATCCTCCTCGGCAAGGCCCTGGTCGGGCTCGGCCGGAAGGCCGAGGCGAAACCGTGGCTGGAGGCGGCGCTCGCGCTCGCCATCGACCAGGCCCACGACGACCCGGCGCAGGAATTGCGGGCGCTGCTGGCGGAGTTCGCTTGATTTTTTGGTAGGGGCGCTTGCCCCCAAGCGCCCGGGCCGTTGGGGGCAACGGCCCCTACCCCCCCCACAGCGGCGCCGGATACTTGCCGGCCGCGATCAGCGACTGAATCGCCGTCTGCGACGCGGCCAGATCCTCGCGGTAGGTGAGGCCGAACCAGGCGTCGCGGCTCTGCAGCAAGGCGACCTCCGCCTCCTTGCGTTCGTTGAGGGCGCTGATCGCGGTGGGCAGGTAAAATTCCGCCTTCGGGTCGCCGGCGGATTGTTTCAAGAAGTCCGCGAAAAGCTTTTCCAGCTGCGGGAACACCGCCGGGGTGAAGCCCCAGAAATTCATCGAGACAATCTCCTCGCCGCCCAGCAGGTGCACGAGTCCGTCGGCCTCCGTGTATTTCGCCCCGGTCCCGTGCTTCGCGATCTTGGTGACCTCGGTGATGCCCTGCAAACGGCCCGCGGCGTCGGTCGCGCACAGACCGCGGCTCACGGTGCCGAATTCCGACAAGGTCTGCCGCAGCGGATAGCCGACCAGCGCGTAGCCGCGGCCGGCGGCGAAATGCGCCGCCAGGGCGGCATAGCCGGAGGCGCCGTAGAAATCGTCGGCATTGATGACGGCGAACGGCCCGCGCACCGCCGCGCGCGCCGCCAGCACGGCGTGCCCCGTGCCCCAGGGCTTCGTGCGGGAAACTTGTAGGGGCGTCCCTGGTGGACGCCCGCGGGCGCCGTCAAGCAGCGCCCCTACGTCTTCTACTTCCTGAAACACATACTCGACCTCCAGCCGCGCCTCGAGCCGCCGGCCGATGGTGGCGCGGAACTCCTGCTCGATGTCCTTGCGAATGACGAGCACGAGCCGGTTGAACCCGGCGCGCAGGGCGTCGTGGACGGAATACTCGATGATGAGCTCCCCGTGCGGCCCGACCGGCTGCACCTGCTTCAGGCCGCCGAAGCGGCTGCCCATGCCGGCGGCGAGGATGACGAGATCGTAGGAAGGCTTAACCACTGAACACACGGAAGACACGTAAGCAGAAGAAGAAAACCATAAAACTCGGTCTGTTGCCCTCCCGATAACTTTATTATTGGATTCGCCGCTGAAATGTGGCTCATTCCCGCCACCATTCAGCCAGGGTAGCTCAGTGGTAGAGCAGAGGACTCATAAGCCTTTGGTCGCGAGTTCAATCCTCGCCCCTGGCACCAATTTCGCAGTGTATTTCGTTTACCTGCTTCGTGGTGCATCCGGCCGACATTATATCGGGCAGCCTTCCGATCTGGTCGCCCGGCTCGCGCAGCATCGCAATGGGCAGACCCACACCACCAAACGGCCTGGGGGTAATCGTGGACGCGCCGCCAGTCGGGAATTGCCGACCGGGAGGAAGCGGTGACGGCCGCCCCGCGCCGGATCCGGAAGGAGGTGCGCTGGCGGTCGTGTCGACGGATTCTTCACTTTGTTTAGAATTACTGGTTCTGGGTAAAGAGAGAGAATTGAACACAACCCGTGGAGCCGCCCCGACTCATGTCGGGACTGCTCGCGAATTCAATCCCGACCCGGCGCAGCCTCTGCCCCGGCCGCAGCGGCGTGGCAAGAAATGCACAGTCTTCGTATGAATCCGATCAGCCCTCCATCTGGACTTGCTGCGGCCACCTGCTTTTATTTGCGCCACGCCGCGCCGCGCTTCGGCCTGCCGCCCAGCCGCCACATCAATTCTCGCTGCAACCGTCCTCTTTCCGCTTCATTTCTTTTCCAAGGAGCCGATCTGATCTAGCCGAGCCCGGCGTCGCACCGCCCCCTTCACACCCTTGCCTGTGCCAACCAAAACCACAAGGTGGCACGCCATCACCCGGCGGACCGTGCCGGTGTTGACCGGCCTGCTGGCCATTGGCGCGGGCTACGGGGGCTTGCCCGCCGCCGAGGCCGCCGAGACTCCGATCCTGGCCAACCTGACGTTTGAGCAGCTGGCCCGGATTGAAGTCACCTCGATCACGCGCAGCCCGACGACGATCTGGCAGAGTCCGGCCGCGATCACCGTGATTACGCCCGACGACATGGCGCATGCGGGGGCCACCTCCATTCCCGAGGCGCTGCGCTGGGTGCCAGGCCTGAATGTGGCGCAGATCAATGCCAATGCCTGGGCCATCGGGGCGCGGGGCTTCCAGTGGCAGTTCGCCAACAAACTGCTCGTCATGATCGACGGTCGGTCGGTTTATTCTCCCTCCACCGGTGGCGTCCGCTGGGAGGACAATACCATCTTCCTCGAGGACCTTGACCGGATCGAAGTTGTGCGGGGGCCCGGTTCCTCGGCGTGGGGGGCCAACGCCGTGAACGGGGTCGTCAATATCGTCACCCGCAGCGCCTTCGACACGCTGGGCACGCACACCTTCGCCGGCGGCGGCACACAGTTGCTCGCCACCGGCGGCATCCGGCACGGGTGGAGACTTTCTCCCGACGCCGCCATCCGGGTCTACGGTCAGTTTCACGCGCTAGATGACAACATCCTGCCCACGGGACGGCCGGCGGACGACAGCGCCCGATCGGGTCAGGGAGGTTTCCGGCTGGACTGGAAGCCGACGACGGCCGACAGCGTGACCGTGCAAGGCGATCTGTTCAGCGGCGTGACGGAATATCAGAGGACCATCGCCAGCCTGGCGGCAGCACCCACGTATGCGGTTGTCTCCGATGCGCCCATCCGCAGCCACGGGGCCAACTTGCTGGGCCGCTGGCGCCGCGACTGGGGCGAGTCGTCCTACCTGGAGTGGCAAAACTACTGGGACTGGGTCGAGCTGGACCGGCCGCAATATGGCAGCTCGCAGCACATTCTCGACACGGACCTTGTCTGGGGCAGCCGGCTCGGCGCGCGCCAGGAAATCACCGGCGGACTCGGCTATCGTCACGTGGACGGACGGCAGAGTGGCGTCCTCATGCATTTCCAGCCCGAAACCCTGCGCACCGGCCTGTTCAGTGCCTTTGTCCAGGACCAGATCAGCCTGGTGCCGGAACACTGGCTGCTGACGCTGGGAACCAAGATCGAGCACAACAGTTTCACGGGGTGGGAACCGCAGCCCACCCTGCGGCTGGCCTGGACCCCTTCGAGCGACACCCTGGTGTGGGGATCGGTGGCCCGGGCGGTGCGGACACCGACCTGGTCGGAAGAGACGGCGGCCCTGGACGCCACGGTGCTCCCACCCGGCGTGCTGGACCCCACCCTACCCGTCGCCATCCGGATCTTGGGGAACCCGGACCTGCAATCGGAGCGGCTCACCGCGGTGGAGGTCGGGGCGCGGTGGAAGACAGCCGGGCAGGTGTCGGTGGACGTAGCCGGTTACTTCTACGACTACGCCGACTATGTGATGGCCAGCTACAACAGCGTGACTTTCCAGACGGCTCCGGCCGCGGAGGTGCTGGGCGCCCAGTTCATCAACGGCATCGCGGGCGAAGCCTACGGCGGGGAACTCACCCTGCGCTGGCAGGCGGGCGTGGACTGGCAGGTGCTGGCCAGCTACAGCTACGCCGAGACCCAGCTGCACACCAGCCTGAGCGACCCGCTGGGCTACGAGCAGGATGAGAACACCACACCCCACCACACCGTGCGCCTGGAGTCTGAGCTGCTCTTGGGGCGGGACTGGAGCCTGTATGCGGCGGGCCGATACGTCGACAGCGTCCCCTACTACACCATCCCTGCCTATATTGAATTGGATGCCACGCTGACATGGAAACCGAGCGACCGTTGGCGGGTGTCCCTAGCCGGACGCAACCTGTTGGACAACCAACACCCCGAGTATGATTCGGCGGTCAATCGCC
The DNA here is from genome assembly GCA_029945855.1 of Lacunisphaera sp. Lineage (GTDB taxonomy): Bacteria > Verrucomicrobiota > Verrucomicrobiia > Opitutales > Opitutaceae > Lacunisphaera. Next base: position 2,098 of record JAQSDJ010000117.1, on the reverse strand, counting down.
GGCTGACGGAGATCCGGCGTTCGGTCAGCCTGATCGCCCGATGGAATTACTAATGCCAACGAACAATCCATTCCAGCGCCCAGCAGGGCCGAGCCGCCTCGGCCGGAGCGGATCTCTGTCGCTACTGGCGGGCCTGCTGGTGATCAACCCATGGCTGGGTGCCAATGACGGTTTCGCTGCGGGCGCCTCACCCATCCTGGCCAATCTTTCGCTCGAGCAGTTGTCGGAGATCACGATCACCACCGCCTCGAAACGGGCGGAGTCGCTGGCCCAGACCGCCGCCGCGGTCACGGTGCTCCCCGGCGAAGACATCATCCGCTCCGGCTCCACCAGCATCCCGGAGGCCCTGCGTTGGGTGCCGGGGCTGGATGTCGCCCAGATCAATGCCGCCGAATGGGCCGTCTCCGCCCGCGGCTTCAACGCCCGCTTCGCCAACAAGCTGCTGGTGATGGTGGACGGACGTTCGCTCTACACCCCGCTGCTCGCCGGCGTCAATTGGGATGATTACAACCCCGTCCTGGAGGACCTGGAGCGCATCGAGGTCGTGCGTGGCTCCGGCGGCGCGCTGTGGGGTGCCAACGCCGTCAACGGTGTCATCAACATCCTCAGCAAATCCGCCGAGGACACGCAGGGCACCTTGGTCACGGTCAGCGGGGGCACGGAAAAATTGCTGTCCGCCGCGACCCGCGTGGGCGTCGCCCTGAATGATCACGCCTGGTTGCGCGTTTACGCCAAATACGATCTCACCGGCAACAGCCGCTGGTCGGATGGGGCCCCGGGTCACGACCGCTGGGACAACGGCCAGGCTGGTTTCCGGTTCGATGCCAAGCCCGACGGCGAAACCCATGTCACCGTGCAAGGCGACGCCTATCAGGGCGAACGCGACCGCATCACCCCCATCGTGACCCCGGGCGGTTACATCAACCTGGACCTGCCGGTCCGCGTCAGCGGGGCCAACGTCCTGGGCCGCTGGACCCGTGCTTTTTCCGCCGACGCCAAACTGACCCTGCAATCATACTGGAGCCATACTTGGCGTGATGCGGTGCAGAGCCGGGAAACCCGCGACACCTTCGACTTCGATCTGCAGCATGACTGGCAGCCGGGCGGGCGCCACCGCCTGAGTTGGGGCGCGGGCTACCGTTGGAGTGCCGATCAAACCGAAGCCGGTATCCCGGGTGGCTTTGTGCCGGCCAACTATGATTTCCGGCTGTTCAATGCCTTTGCGCAGGATGAAATCACCTTGGTGGACGATCGCCTCAAGCTGACCCTCGGCAGCAAGCTCGAGCACAACAGCTTCACCGGTTTCGAACTGCAGCCCAGTGTCCGGCTCCTGTGGACGCCCACGCCGCGCGCGAGCTATTGGACCAGCGTGTCGCGTGCGACGCGCACGCCCAACCGGGCGGACACCGGCGCAAAAATCGATGTGTTCTACCTTCCGCCCGGCCCCAACGCCAGCAACCCCACTCCGCTGCCGTTGCTCACGCGGGCCATCGGCAACCCCGCGCTCTCCAGCGAGGCCATCGTGGCCTACGAGGCCGGCTGGCGCATGCAGGTCAATCCGGCTTTCACCGTGGATCTTGCCGGTTTTGTCTCCCAGCACCGCGATTTCATCCTCGGGATTCCCAACAACGCCGGCACATTTCTCGAACTGACGCCCGCTCCGGCCCATTTGGTGCTGCCCATCGAGCTCGTCAACGGAGCCGACGCGCTCAGTTGCGGCGGAGAACTTGCCCTGACATGGCAGCCGCGGCCGAATTTCCGGCTGATGGGGTCCTACAGCCACCTGCAGGTGGACGCCGAGCTGCGCGTGACCGGGTCGCGCTACCTGGTCACACTGACCGATAGCGCGCCGGAAAACCAGTTCAGCCTGCGAGCCAGCCTGGATGTCCGCCCCGACCTCCAGCTGGATGTGAATCTCCGCCGCGTGGGCGCGGTCTCGGCCTATGCCGTGGACGACTACACCGAAGGCGACCTGCGCCTGCTGTGGAAGATCGGCCCCGGCTTCGAGTTGGCGGTGACCGGGCAAAATCTTTTCCATGATCGGCACACTGAATTCGGCCCACAGACCGTGGAGCCACGCTACGCGATCGAGCGCGGC
>JAQSDJ010000116.1 GCA_029945855.1 Lacunisphaera sp. | reverse complement strand
CGCGAGCGGGAGCACCCCGTTATTTTTTAGGAGGACGATTGAGTTTACGGCGGCTTGTCGGGCGAGGGCACGATGAGCCGCGGAATTAACCGCCTCAGGAGGGGTGGCCGCGCCGGGCACTCGCTCCGGGGGGTCAAACAGGCCCAGCCGGAATTTCGTGCGCAGCAGGCGTCGGAGCGAGCGGTCAATTTCTGACTCAGTCACAAGGTTGCGGCGCAGCGCCTCGGTGAGATCATTATAGGTGCAGCCGCAATTGAGATCGCACTCGTGGTTGAGCGCGAGTGCGGCGGACTCCACGGGCCCCGGGGTGACTTGGTGACCGCGGTGAAAATCATCCACCTCGCCACAATCGGAGACGAAGTGCCCGGAGAAACCCCACTCGTCCCGCAGGATGCGTTGCAGGTTCGAACTGGCACAGCAGGGCTCGCCGTTGGTGCGATTGTAGGCGCCCATCACGGCCTCGACCCCGGCCCGGACCAGTCGCTCGAAGTGGGGCAGATAGGATTCACGCAGATCGCGCTCGCTGACCCGGGCGTCGAAGCCGTGGCGCAAGCTTTCCGGTCCGCTGTGGACGGCGAGATGCTTGGCGCAGGCGGCGGTTTTAAGATAGTGCGGGTGGTCGCCTTGGAGTCCGTGGAGGAAGGCCGCCCCGAGTTCGCCGGTCAGCACCGGGTCTTCGCCAAAGGTTTCCTGCCCGCGGCCCCAGCGAGGGTCGCGGTATAGGTTGATGTTCGGCGCCCAGAAGGTCAGCCCCTGATACTGTTGCGACGCCCCATCCTGCGCGCGGGCGGCGGCGTGATGCTTGGCCCTTGCTTCCGTGGCGATGGCATCGCCGATCCGGCGCACCAATTCGCGATCAAAGGTGGCGCCCAGCGCGATGGTCTGGGGGAAGACCGTGGCGCGGCCGTTGCGGCCGACTCCGTGGCAACCCTCATTCCACCAGTTGTAGGCCGGCAGGCCGAGACGGGGCACCGGAGGATTGTCGTGCATCAATTGGCCGATTTTCTCGGCCAAGGTGAGGCGTGACCTCAGGTCTTCAATCCGCTCAGCCAGCGGAAGGTCGGCGTTGCGAAAAGGCAGGGTAGCGGTCAAGGCTTTCCGGCAGTCGTGAAGAGTTTGTCGCGCTGGAACCAGCGATAAACCGCCACCGCCCCCAGCAACGCAACGGCGAACGCCAGGGCGGACGGACCGGGGCGCAGGAGAACAGCCAAGCCGATCCCGACCGTCGTGCCGAGGCACAGGGCCAGACCGCCGAGGACATCGAGCGCCGTCCGCCGGGTGAGCACGGGCGGGGGCAATTGACTGAGATCCTCGCCGTTCTCCACGGGGGCCCACCAGCCGCCGGGTCGGACCTTGCGGTTGAAGGCGCGGAGCTTTTCCATGCCGACCGGCCGGGTGGCGTAGGTGGCGACTGCGCTGGCCACGAGCGCGACGACAGTGAACAACAACAGCTTCAGCTCGAAACGCCAGTCCGCCCACGCGAGGCCGAACACGGGCAGGCGGGGGGCCATGATCTGCAGCCCGATGTTGAACAGCGCGCAGCCCAGCCCGGAGCCCATGGCCGCGAGTTCGGTCCAGGCGTTCATCCGCCACCAAAACCAGCGGAAGACGCCGATGATCCCTCCACCCGCCATGAGCAGAGCCAGGAATTCCCAGGCCTCCGTCACGGAGCTGAGCAGCGGGGTCAGCCCGATGCCCGCGATGGCGAGCAGCACGGTCATCACCCGGGAAACCAAAACCCGCTCGCGCTCCGGCGCCTGCGGGCGCAGAAACCGGCAGTAACCATCCCGCATCAGGTAGGAGGCGCCCCAGTTGAGCTGCGTCGTGATGGTGGACATGAAGGCCCCTAAAAACGCCGTGATCAACAGGCCCCGCAGGCCGATCCCCAGATAGTGGTTCATCACCATCGGGTAGGCCGAGGTGTCGTTGAGCGGCGGAGTCAGGACGGGAAACAGCGCGATGGAGACGAGCGCCACGACCGCCCACATCCACGGGCGGATCGCCTGCCAGAGGGCGAAAAACATCATGGCCTTCGCGGCGTCCCGTTCGTTGCGGCAGGCGCTCATGCGTTGCGTGACATAAGCCCCGGAGTCGGTCCACCACAGCCCGAGGAGAATCAGGAAGCAGGCGAGGTCCAGATTGGCATGAGCGAAGTCGGGGAACAGTGCCAGGGTTCGCTCGCCATGCGCGGGCGAGGCGCGGACGGCGTCCAGCACGGCCGCCATGCCGCCAAACTGCCACACGGCCATCACGGCCAGCAGCAGCATGGCGCCGACGGCGATGGCAAATTGGAAGACATCGGTCAGCACGGCGCTGAAAAATCCGCCGAACATCGTGTAGATCAGGGTCACGCCCATCGCAAGACCGACGGCCGTCCACTTGTCCACGGGCATCATCACGGTGATGATGCTGGCCATGCCGAGGGTCACCCAAGCCATGGTAATGAGATTGCCAACCACGCCGCTCATGAAGGCGCGCACGCCGCGGAGCACGGCGGCGGGTCGGCCGTCGTAGCGCAGCTCGCAGAACTCGGCATCGGTCATCGCCTCCAGTCGGCGCCAGAGACGGGAGAACAGGTAGACGGCCACGGTCAGTGCCAGCACCCCGGCAAACAGCCACCACAGCCGCTGCAAGCCGCGCCCGCGCACCATTTCGGTAACGACCAGCGGAGTATCGGAGGCAAAGCTGGTGGCGGCGAGCGATATGCCATTGACCCACCACGGCATGCTCCGGCTGCCGAGAAAGTAGCTCTCACTGTCACGCCCGGCCCGTTTGCTCATCTTCAGGCCAATGCCCAGTGACACGGCCAGGTAGGTGCCGATGATCGTGTAGTCGATCCAGTGGAGGGGTTGCATTTTCGAGGGGCTGAGCTGAGCTTCCAGCGCGAGCACGCAACAAGCATGGGTGCGGTTCAATCGCTATATTTCTCGCGCCCGATGGGCGGCTATGGCGAAGGGGAACTTATCTCGGGAATAATGCCGGGTCTCCTGAGTGAAGTTAGCGCTGATTCCCGCGATCGTGGCCGGATGGCGACTTTTTGATAAAAGAAAAAATCTGTGCCTTTGCGACGCTACTCCCGGCCCGCCGGTCTTTCGGAGCCACCTGCTGAATGGACCCAGCCAAGCATGGCGCCGGACCGGCAGGGCATGCGCGCGGGCCAGCGCTCGTCTGGGGAGGAGCGCGACCGTAAGCCCGGTCATGGGCTTATTCGTCTCACTCACCCGGCAACCGATCGTCGATGCCCGGCACCCGGATCACGGAGCTACTCAAAAGCCGAGATAAGCTGCGACCCGGGAGGAGCAGGCGGCGAGTGCCTGGGATGGCAGCAGGCCGGTCATGGCGATGACATTGGCGGCGGCGGCGTCCATGGTGAGCGAGGAGGCGGCGAAATAGCGCTTCTCGCCCGGCTGGCGCACGATGCCGTCGGCGCCCGCCACGGTGAGCAGAGAGCCGAGCCGGTAGCGGCCGGGGGGCGCGCCGGCCGCGGCCATGCAGTCCGTGGTGAAGAGGACCTTGTCGCGGGGCTTGGCGCGGACGAAATTGCGCAGGACGTGCGGGGGCAGGTGATGGCCGTCGGGAATGAAGGCGGCGAAAAGCTCGTCGCGGGCGAGCAGGCGCTGGATGACGTTGTCGTGGCGGTCCAGTTGCAGCGGGACGCCGTTGCCGAGGTGCGTGCACAGACTGAGGCCCGCGGCGATCGCCGCGTCGATCTGGTCTGCGCTGGCATTGGAATGCCCGATGGCCACGCGCACGCCCTTTGCCACCAGTTGCCGGATGAAGCGGGGCGAGCCGGGCCATTCGGGGGCGAGGGTCACCAGGTGGATCCGGCCGCGGGCCGCCTGCCAGAGCCGCTCGAATTCCCGCAGACTCGGCGCATGCATCCAGCGTGGATTGTGCGCGCCGTGGTAGCCTGGCTCGGGTAGCAGGTAGGGGCCTTCCAGATGATAGCCGACGACGGTCTGCGCGAGGTCGGGATGCTGCAGCAAAATAACCTCGAGGTTCGCCAGCTTGGCGCAAAGCCGGTCGATGCTGTCCGTGATGAGGGTCAGCAGAATCCGCCTCGTGCCGTGCGCATGGAGGGCCGTGACCGCTTTGCGCAGGTCGCGGGCCTTCAGGTTCTCCTGTTGGAAATCGACTCCGGCGAATCCGTTGACCTGCAGGTCGAAGTAACCGGCGGGGGGCTGGCGCGGTCGGGTGGGGGCGGAGCGTTTAAGCATTAGGCGTCCGGGATGGTCAGGGCATCAAGCAGCACAGACGAATCGCGGTCGAGGAACAGTGCCGCATTCGGGTGAATGCGCAAGAGAGTGCCGGGACAGGCCGGTCCCACCGGGTCGGTCAGCGCGCCCCGCACGGCGCAGGCTTTGCGGCTGTCGGGGACGGTGCAGACGAGGCTGCCGGCGCGGGCGAAGACCGGCACCGTGATCGTGATGGCCAGGCGCGGCACCGCGGCAAGATCGGGGAAACAACCGTCGTTCACCTGCTGCTGCCGGCAGGTCTGGTCCATCGCGACCACCTTGGCCAGTTGGGGGTCGGCGAAGTCCGCGACCGGCGGGTCGTTGAAGGCAATGTGGCCGTTCTCCCCCAAACCCATGCCGATGACGTCGATGGGCGCCTCGCCCAGCAACTGGCCGTAGCGGGCGGCCTCGGCGTCCGCGGAGGGCGCTTCGCCCACAATGGGATGAAAGCGCGCCACGGTCACGTGGTCGAGGAAGTGGGTGCGCAGGTAATGGCGGAAACTTTGCGGGGCCTGCTCCGTCAGGCCGACGTAGTCATCCATGTGAAAAACCTCCACGCGGGACCAGAGCGCCGGCTCGGCCTTGGTCGCGGCGAGGAGGCCTTGGAAGAATTCATCCTGCGAGGGCGCGCAGCCGAAGATGACCCGGCAGACCGGCTTCGTCGCGAGCACGCGGCGGACCTGGGTGAGAAAATGCTGCGCCGAGGCGGCGCCCATCGCGGTGCGGGTGGGGTGAATTTCGATTTTGGGCAGGGCTTCGTGCGACATGGCGTTCAGAGAGGGGGATCCGGTTTAGGTCGCGGAGCTGACTTCCGGCGGGCGCTGGCCGATTCTTTTGATCAGCAAGGTGACGGAAGCCAGGGCGGTGAGGTGCATGAAGGCGGCCACCGCGAAGACGGGGGTGAAGGAAAGGTTCTGCACCGTCCAACCGATGGCGGTCTGCGTGAGGATGCCCATCACGCCGCCCATCGCGCCGGCGAGGCCGGTCACCGATCCGATCGCGTTGCTTGGCAAGATCTCGGCGGGCAAGGTCATGTTGGCCCAGGCCGCGTGGCAGAACATGGCGAGGCTGATGCAGGTCAGGGCGAGGGCCGGGACGGTGGCGCGGGCGATCGAGAAGCAGAGAACGGGCATCGCGAGCGAGGCCAGCAGCATGACCGACATGCGGGCGCGGTTGACGGTCCAGCCCATGCGCACGAGACGGTTGGGCACGAGGCCCCCGCAGATGTTGCCCAGGGCCGAGGCGACGAAGGGGATCCAGCTGAACTTGCCGATGTCGGCCAGGTTGAAACCCTGCTCCTGCTGGAGGTATTTCGGCGTCCAGAAGATGAAGAAATAGGAGATCGGGTCGGTCAGCATACGGGCGATCACACAGGCCCAGGTGGCGCGCATACGCAGGATTTTCGACCAGCCGAGCATCGGCACCGGCGGGGCATCCGCGGACCGGCCGTCGAGGATCAGGGTTTTTTCCTCCGCGGAGAGGCGCGGATGATCCTGCGGGGCGTGGTAAAAGAAATGCCAGACAATGACCCAGATGAACCCGAGCCCGCCGGTGACGACAAAGGCCCAGCGCCAGCCGAGGGTGAGGGCGATGAACGAGACCACGGGGGCCGCCAGGCCGGCGCCGACGGCGGTGCCGGCGTTGAACAGTCCCACCGCCAGCGCCCGCTCGCGCATGGGGAACCATTCCGAGACCGCCTTGACCCCGGCCGGGAAATTGGCCGGCTCGGTGGCGCCGAGCAGGAACCGGCAGGAGGCAAACTGAAAGGGCGTGCGGGCGAAAAAATGCAGGATCGTCGCGACCGACCAGCCGCTCACGAAGATCGAGAACGACCGGCGGCTGCCGAGCCAGTCCACCAGCCGGCCACTCACCAGATACATCACCGTGTAGCTCAGCAGAAACGCCGAGGTGATGTAGGAATACTCGATCGTCGTGAAACCGAGTTCGTCCTGGATCGTCTGCGCGAGCACCGACAGCGCCTGCCGGTCGAGGTAGTTCAGCTCGGAGGCGAGCGCCAGCAGGGCGACGATATACCAGCGCAGGCCGCGGATCTTGGAGGTGGGCGAGGTTGTAATGGGAGGCGGGGCAGGTTGGGGGATCAGGCCTGCGGGACCGCCGGCGTATACTCGAGCACCAGCTTCCCGTTCTCGGCGGTGAGCTTGACGCCGAGCTTGGCCCCGGCCTCGTCGAGCGCGGCGCGCAGCATGACGACGGGATCCTTGCTCACGTCGAGCCGGCGCATGAGGCCTTCGCCCTTGGCGGTGCCGAGGGCGAAGGTGACCTTCAGGCCGCGGCGCTTGGCGGAGAATTTCACGCCGTCAGGCAGGACGATGCCGGCCTTGAGGGGCTTGAGGTAGGCCTCCACGTAATGCACACCGACCCCGGAGCGATCGTTCTTCTCGGGACGCAGCATGTCGGGGGCGGCGGGATTTTCAGGGGCGAGTTCGATTTTCATGAGGAGGGAGCGGCGGGGGTTTGGTGGAGGGTGAAATGGAGGGTCTCGAGCACCGCCTGCCATTTGTAGTGGCGGCTGGGTTGGGCACACAAGCAGCCGGCGGGAGATTTTTGCGGACGCCAGGCGAGCACGGTGTCGAGCGGCAGCCCGAGAAGCGGGGTCTCGTCGCGCATCGTGGCGGCGATGGCCTCGGCGTTTTCCTGCCAGCTGCACATGCGGGTGTGGCCCTCGTCGTAGGGGGCGGGCGCGCAGTTCATCGCCTCGATCCGGCGGCCGGCGGCGGCGGGCGCGAGGGTGACGCGGTAGAGGAGCAAAAACGCGATGTTGGCGCAGGTGCTGCCCTCCAGCCGGAAGACAGCCTCCAGACCACCGTCGGGGCGCGGGGTGAGGGTCAGGTTTTCGCCGGCCCAGCGGCGCAGGGCGCGTGCGGGAAACACATAGGGGGAGACGACAGGTATGCTGGTGGTGGCGGGCGGGGTCATCGGGCGGAAACCGGTTCGGTGCACAGGGCGCAGACGGCGAGCTGGGATTTTTTTGGACTGAGCATGCCGGAGGGCAGCACGGTGAGCGGGCCGGGCAAGGCGTTCGCGACGCGCAGGGCGGCGAGGAGCGCGTGGTTGTCGGTGATGGGCCAGCCCGGGTAGCCGGGGCAGAGATGCTTGTCCGCGCCGACGCGGCGGCGGCCGGCAGCGAGCAGAGCCTCGACCGTGGCGGCGGCGTAGCACTCCAGGAAATAATACCGGTCGGGTTCGTGCGCGGCCCAGCGGACGGCGGCCTCGGCCTCCGCCTCGGGCCCGGCGCTGGCCACGAGGAGGGTCAGGACGGTGACGCCCGGGAAGTGCGGGGCGGCCAGGGTGCGCACGGTGTCATCGGCGCGGATCGCGGCGGACCACGGGCGGGCGTGCGCGGCGAACCAGTCGCGGGCCCAGGCGGCGTTGTCGGCCATCGGGCCCTCGAAGGTGCGGCTGGGCGGGAAACGCAGGAAGCGCTTGTAGTCGCGCTGGCCGACGATCGGATGATCGTTGGTGGTTTGCCAGAGGACGCTCATGACCGCGCCTCCGGGGCCGAGCCGACCGGGTTGAACTGGCAGCCCAGCACGAAATGATCGAAGAAGCCCGGGTCGGTCTCCAACTCGACATGGCGGATGCCCTTCACCAGTTCCTCGAGACTGCGGCGGCGGGTGACGGACAGGAGGGCGAGGCAGGCGCCCTCGATCGCGGCGTTGCCGACCTGGACGATCTTGTCGTCGGGCAGGTCCGGGATGAGCCCGATGCGTTTGGCCGCGGCGAGGTCGAGGTGGCGGCCGAAGCCGCCGGCGAGATAAAAGCGGTCGAGCTGGCCGAGCGTGATGCCGTAGGTCTTGGCGACGGTGAGGAGGCCGGCGACGTTGGCGCCCTTGGCCTGGGCGAGCTCGTTGATGTCGCTCTCGTGGAAGGTGAGGCCGGTTTCGGCGTGGACGGTGAACTCGGCCGAGCCGTCCTCGAAGCGGCCGTATTCGTTCATGCGCCCGGTGCGGCGCAGTTCGCCCAGCAGGTCGATCAAGCCGGAGCCGCAGACGCCCTCGGGCTTCAGGCCACCGATCACGCGGATCTCGGGCGGGGTGTCGTCGTCGTGGAGGCGGATCTTCTCGATGGCCCCGTCGAGACCGGGCATGCCGCAGCTGATGGCGCGGCCCTCGAAGGCCGGGCCGGCGGGACAGGAGGCGGCAAGGAGCTTGTGGCGGTTGCCCATGAACAGCTCGGTGTTCGTGCCGATGTCCATGATCGCGACGATCTCGTCGCCCAGGTGGGGCGCCACCGCGAGGAGGCAGGCGGCGGCATCACCGCCGACGTGGCCGCCGACCAGCGGCAGGGCGTAGAGCCGCGCCTCCGGATGGCAGGGCAGGCGCAGGTCGCGGGCGCGGAGCGTGACGGCGGTCGTGGTGGCCGTGCCGGCACGGTAAGCCTGCTCGGTTCCCGACCAATAGGGTCGCTGGCCGATGCTGCGGACATCGAGCCCGAGGAAGAGGTCGCGCATGGTGGTGTTGCCCACCGCGACGATCTCGAAGATGCGGAGCGGATCGATGGGCAGCCCGGCGATGGCGCGGGAAAGGTAGCCGAGGAGCGTCCGCTGGAGCAGGCGGCCGGCATGGTCGGTGTCGTATTGGATGCGCGCCATCACGTCGGTGCCGCCGAAACGCTGCGGGTTCTCGAAGGAGGTGCTCGCCACGATGCGGCCGGACTCCAGGTCCAGGGCGCGCACGACGACGGTCGTGGTGCCGAGGTCGAGGGCGAGACCGAGGAGCGGACCGGGAACGCGGGAGATTTCCCGGCCGTCGAGGAGAATGCGGTCGCCGTCGCGGGTGACGGCGGGATCGGGCCGCTCAAGCCGCGCCTGCGGGGGCAGGTTCATCGCGCCATCCTCGATGTGCATCGTGGCGCGGCGGAGGGTGTGGGCGCGCACCGTGCCCGTGTCGCCCAGCAGGCGGCTGCAGCAGGAGAGGCGGAACTCGCCCTTCAGGTGCTGTTCGGATGCGACGCGCGGGGTGAGGTGGTCCATGCCCTCGATGACCTCCATCAGGCATTCGCGGCACTTGCCCAGCTTGTGGCAGGAAGACGGGACGTTCAGGCCGAGGCTCTCGCCGGCCTCGAACAGCGACACGCCCGCCGGGAAGACGGCGACCTGCGAGTTGATGGAGACGGTGACGGGCATCGGTGGGGGCGCGGTGGTGGCTCAGAGTCCGGGCACGGCGGGATCGTCCCCGCCGGGGTGGATGACGCCATCAAAAATCACGGCCTTGGGGCGGCGCAGGTGGCCGACGTCGTGGAGGATCGCGTGCGCAGTGAGCAGGAAGCGCGGCCGGGCGCCGGCGGTGAGCGTGCCGAATTCCTCCGCGTAGCCCAGGCGCGCGGCGCTGGCGCCGGTCGCGCTGTGCAGCACCTGTGCGGCGGTGAGACCGGCCTGCTGCATGAGTTCCAGTTCCTTGATCAAGCCCCAGCCGTGCGGCACGCCGTGCGAGCCGGAGTCGCTGCCGGCGACGAGGCGCACGCCGAGGGCGCCGGCGCGGGCGAGGCTGCGGGCGTGGCCCTCGAGGATGCGGCGGAGATTGTCGCGGATGAGATCGCTCCAGCCGAGCGCAGCGGCGTGGTCGACCTGATACTGGACGGGCGCGAAGGTCGGCACCCAGGCGAGGTCGAGGTCGCGCAGCTGCGCGAGCTGGTCGTCGTCGATGAAGTAGCCGTGCTCGATCGAGTCGACGCGGGCGGCGATGCAGTTGGCCACGCCGTCGTGGCCGGAGCAGTGGACCATGGTCTGCCTGCCGTGGGCCCGGGCAGCGTCGGCGAACTGCGTCAGTTCGGGCGGGGGCATCTGGGGCTTGGCGGTGACGGCGCCTTTTTCAAAATTGATGATGCCCGTGGCCAGGAGCTTGATGCGGTGCGCGCCGGCGGCGCTGCGCTCGGCGACGGTGGCCTCGGGCGAGCCCTGCTCCTCGGTCGGTCGCGCCATGAACGAGCCGTAGCGGCCCTGGTGGTTGATGGCGGCGCCGGGCGCGTCCACATAGGGCATGACGCCGCGGGCGGCGGAACGCCAGCGGGCCTGCAGGGCGAGACCGACGCCGGCCTTGTCGCCGGCCTCGCGGACCGCGATCACGCCCAAGGCGACGAGCCGGGCGAGCCGGGCGGTGGCGCGGACATGGAATTCCGCCTCGGGCAGCTTCAGGTAGTCGGCGCGGGCGGCAGGATTTTCCTCGCCCCCCTCGAGGAAGAGATGGGTGTGCGCGTCGATCAGGCCGGGCAGGGCGGTGTGCGCGGGCAGGTGGAGGTCGGGCGCGGTTTGGCCGGGACGCAGCAAACCGGCGGCGGGTGCAGCGGTGCCGGCGTGGAGGATGCGCGTGCCGTCGTAGACGAGGTGCGCGTCCGACAGGATGGCGGTGTCGCGGCCGGTGAAGAGCCGGCCGACGCGCAGCCACACCGCGCCGGAGTGTGGCGCGAGGACGGAAGCGAGAGCGGCGGGGGAGGCGGGGGCGGCCGGGTCGCTCATTGCTCGATGTATTCGGAGCACAGATCCATGATCGAGGAGGCCTGGCGGTAGCCGGCATCCTCGACGGACTCGCCGTTGATCACGCGGCCAGTCTGGAGCGCGGCCTCCAGCTTGTCCACGAGCGGGTGGTCATCGGGCAGCGGGAGGGAATTGGCCTCGACGTTGGCGAGGGCGAAGTCGAGGCCGACGCGGGCGCCGAGGGTGAGGTAGGCGCGCTCGAGGAGCGGCTTGATGGTCTTGGGCGTGCCCCAGGCGAAGTTGGAGAGCCCGACCGAGAAGTGGATGCCGCGCAGGTGCGGGTCGGCGGTGCACAGCCGCATGGTGTCGAGGCCGATGTTGACCAGGCCGTAGGTGTCGGCGCCGACGGGGGCGAGGCCGGGGTCCACGATGATGTCGTCGAGGGTGCGGTTCGCCTGCGTGACGAGCAGGTCGGCGAAATGCTTCACGGCCTGGTAGCTTTGCTGCGGGTCGAGGCTCTGGCTGGTTTTCCCGTTGGGCAGGAAACATTCGGAGGCCATCACGATGCAGCGCATGTCGTGCTCGCGGATGAGCTCGATCATGGCCGGCAGGTCCTGGCGCGAGGCGGCCAGCGAGTTGAAGAGCGGCTTGCCGCGGGACTTGGACCGGTCGAAATGGCGAAGGGCGACCTTGTGGTATTCGATGTTCGGGTTGTCGAAGCTGATCGGCACATCGGTCGCGGCCTGGATGGCGGGGATGACCTTGGGCAGGAATTCGAGCATCTCTCCGATGCGCACGGACACGCGCTGCGTGCCGTCGACATTCAGGTTCACGTAATCGGCGCCGGCGTCGGACTGGAGCTTGGCGAGGAGCTGGTAGCCGGCGACATCGCGGGCCTCCCAGGACTTGCGGGCGCGGGCGTAGGCGTTGTTGATCAATTCGCCGATGATGCGAATGCGGGGAATGGTGGTCATGTGGGGGGAGGATTCGCCGGGCGACCGGTGACGGGGATCGGCGTCTGCGCCGGGGGAATGGTGGTCGGGTGGGCGAGATGGTCGCGGTGGTGCCAGGTGTTGGCCCAGCTTGAGGTGCCGCGGAGATTCTGGTCCTGCAGCACCGGGGCGTGCGCGAGCAGGGCGTCGGCCCGGCCCTCGGCCTTCAGGCGGTCATAGGCGCGCGACCAGATGCAATCAAAGTCGGCGACCTCGCACTTGCCGTCGCGGGTGCCGCCGCAGGGGCCGTTGCGTTGGTTCTTGGCGCAGTCGGACTCGGGACAGAGGTAGGCGATGTCGAGGAGGGAGCAGTCGCCGCAGTCCTTGCAGCCGAACATCACGGACTTGCCGGCGTGCTCGGCGAAACGCAGCCAGGCCGGGCCCTGCCGCGGGTCGCGGGCGGCGCCGGTGATCTTCTTGCCGGCATTCCACAGGCCACGCCCCTCGGTGAACATGAGGCCGTGCACGAGTTTGGAGAAACGGTAGGTGAACGCGCCGCCGGTGCGCGCTGGCGCCGAGGTCCCGCTGGCGCGGGTGGGGTCGGCCAGGCCGGTGGCCGGATCCTCGGCGTAGACGAAATATTCACCCGGGCGGGAGAAACGGATTTCTTTCGCGAACTGCCGCCAGTCGTCCGGGGCGAATCTTTTTTCAATCGTCAGCACGCGGTCCACATCCGCCATGGAGTGGACGCCGCCGAGGTAGGCGCCGCGATAGCCCAAGCCGCGGTAGATCGCGAGCTGCTTGGCGGCGAACTCGAGGAAGAAGGCTTTCCCTCGATCGGGAGACGCGGCATGGCTCTCGCACAGGGCGGCGAGCTCGTCGGAGAGGACGACGCCAGGGATGGTCTGCGTGCGAAAGAGGCGGGCGACGCCGGGATTGAGCACGTAGACGTTGCCGATGACGGGCACGTGGCCCCAGCCGCGGGCGGCGAGCCAGACGAGGAGCTCGTGGATCTTGCGCGAGTCGTAGCCGATCTGGTTGATGACCCAGCGGGCGCCGCACTGGAGCTTCTTCTCCAGCTTGAGCAGCTGGGGCACGACCTCGTTCTCGTGGAGCTTGAAGTTGGTGACGACGCAGCCCGGGAAAAACTCCGTGCCGGCGAGACGGCTGGTCTTCTTCGCGCCGGGGCGGGTGACGTCGAGGCCGGCGTTCATCTCGGCCAGCAGCGTGAGCAGCCCGATGGAATCGATGTCGAAGACCGGCTTGGCACCGCCGTGGATGCCGGCGCCGGAATAGTCGCCGGTGAGCACGAGCAGGTTGTGCAGGCCCTGGCTCGAGAGATGCCAGGCCTCGGACTCGAGCGCGTTGCGGTTGAAATCCTTGCAGGAGAGATGGACGACGACCTCGCGGCCCGCGGCCCGGATGAGCCCGCCGAGGGCGGCGGGGGCCAGTTGGGGATTGCCGCCGGCGTTGTCGGTGATCGAAACCCAGTCGACGCGGTCGTCGGCGGAGAGCTCGTCGGCGAAGCTCACCGTCTTGGCGGCGCGGGTCTCGGTGACCGTGCCCCGGGTGGAGACGAGCTCGACGCCGAGGACGAAATCCCGCGTGCCTTCGATCTTTTCGCGCAGGGTCATGGCGGCGGGGATTGGTCGGCCGCTCAGGCGGCGTTGATGAAGCGGAGGAACAATTCCACGCTGGAGGAAGCGTCGGGCCCGTAGCCGTCGGCGCCGATCTCGTCGGCGAACATCTTGTTCACCGGCGCGCCGCCGATGGCGAGCTTGACGTGGGCGAGGTCGGGCTCGGCCTGGAAGGCGTCGATGACGACCTTCATGTAGGGCATGGTGGTGGTGAGGAGGGCGGACATGCCGACGATCTCGGCCTTGTGCGCGCGGCAGGCCTCGAGGTATTTCTCCACCGGCTGGTCCACGCCGAGGTCGACGATCTTGAAGCCGGCCCCCTCGGCCATCATGCACACGAGGTTCTTGCCGATGTCGTGGAGGTCGCCCTTGACGGTGCCGATGACGACGGTGCCCCGCGGCGGGTTGTTGGCGGCGTCGGCCAGCATCAGGGGCTTGAGGACGGCCATGCCGGCCTTCATGGCACGGGCGGCGACGAGGACCTCGGGGACGTAGAGGACGTTGTATTTGAAGTCCTCGCCGACGACGGCCATGCCGGAGATCAGGCCGAGGTTGAGCACCTCGTCGACGGCGCGGCCCTCGGCGAGGGCTTCGCGCACGAGGCGATCCACCTCCTTGGCGTTGCCTTCATAGAGATACTGGTTGATTTGGGCGTAGTCGGGCATGGGGAAAGTTTTAAGGACTCAGGCGCGGGCGCCGTCGAGGCAGGCCCGCTTGATGGCGAGGACGTTCGCGGTGGGGGTGCCAAAGGGGATGACGGCCGTGCCCATGATGAAGCCGGGCAGGTCGCGGCCGCGGCGGAGTTCGCGCAGCGCGACCTCGTAGATCGCCTCGGGCGTGCCGGTCTCGATGAGGCGGGGGGAGATGTTGCGGCGCAGCGAGCGGCCGTGCTCGCGGGCGACGGCGGACCACTCGTCGAAGTCGGCCGTGAAGTCGCAGAGCAGGTTGTTCGCCCCGGTCTGCGCGAGCAGCCCGGCGATGGGCACGGTGTTGCCGCCGATGATGAGCGGCAGGTCACGCACACCCTGGGTAGCGGACCATTGCACGAGTTCCTTCGTCACGGGCAGGACGAATTCCTCATACATCTCGGGCGAGAGCAGTTCGGGTGAGGCCTGGGAGTCGAACACGATGAGCTCGGCGCCGGCGTCGATGTAGGCCTTGGCGAACTCCTTGATGAGGCGGCCGGAGTAATCGAGGACGCCGCGGACCCAGTCGGGCTGGTCGAGGCAGGCGAGGAACAGGGTCTCGGCGCCGACGAGGGAGATCGCGAGCGAGAAGGGCCCGGAAATCGCCCCGCGCAGCCAGTAGTCGTCGCCCAGGGCGCGCCGGAGGTTGCGGGCGGCGGCAATGTTCACCGGCATGCGGCCGTCCTTGAGCGGATTGGGCAGCTTGAGCTGCGAAAGGTCGTCGCCGGCGTGGAGGAGGTGGTTGCCCGGCTTGATGCCCGGGATCGAGGTGTCGTCGCCCTCGTAGAAGGTCACGGTGCAGCCGACCGCCTCGGCCTCGAGGTTGTAGACGTCGACGCCGATCGCGAGGGCGTCGGGGCCGATCGCCTCGTATTCGGCCAGCAGGGCGCGGGTCAGAAGGTCGGCGTCGCGGGAGATGGCGGATGGCGTGCTCTGGATGAACCAGGCCTTGTGCTCATAGATCGCCGGCAGGAAAAGGGGGACGGAGCGCGCCGGGCCACAGCGCAGGATATTTTCCACTTCAGCACGGGTCGCAGTCGGATGGGGAGGGGTGGGCATCATGGGGGGTCAATGAACTTAGCAAATCTCCGGGGCCGGTGTCTTGGCGCTTAGGGCTTGCTCGATTGGCAGATCGGGCAATCGTTCGGAACAGATTTCCCCATGCGCGTCTCCGGCCCGATTACGGTTTCCCTGCCCGACTATGGCGTCCTCTTCGCCGAGAGTGCCCACACGGCGGAATTCCGCATGGCCGAGCGCACCGACCGCTTTCACAAGCTGATCTACGTGCTGGCCGGGCGGGTGGCTTATCGGGAAAAACGCCGGAACAAGGTGGTGGAGGCCGGGGCCGGCAGCATCCTGATCGTCCCGCGGGACGTGACGCACGAAATCGCCGACCTGGCTCCGTCCACGCTGCTGCTGCTCTGCCTCGAGGGCGAGTTTCTCGGCGGCGACGCGGATCTGGCCCGGTTGTGGAACACCTTCACGCGGCTGCCGGAGCGCCGCGTCGTGCTCAGCCGGCCGACCCGGCAGCGGCTGGAGGGCATGTGGCGGCGGGCGATGGTCGAAGCCCAGCATGCCCGCATCGGCGGACCCGTGACGGTGCGCGCCCTGGCGGCGCAGACGCTCGTCCTGCTGGCGCGGTTGCCGGCGGAGGGCGGGGGAGCCTCCGCCACGGAACGTGTGGCGGCGGTCCTGCGCGAGGTGGACGAGACCTTTCATGACGAATGGGACGTTGACCGGGCCGCGGCCCGCGCCGGCCTGTCACGGCACCGCTTCACGGACCTGTTCCGGGCGGAGGCGGGGCTGACCTTCTGGGATTATCTCAACGGCCGCCGGCTGGATCATGCGGCCAAGCTGCTCCGGTCCGGCGAACTCTCGGTGACCGGCGTGATGTTCTCGTGCGGTTTCAACGACCTGTCGCATTTCTACCGCATGTTCCGCCAGCGGCACGGCCTGGCCCCGAAAAAATGGGCGGATCAGGCCGCGAAGATGTAGAGCATATCTTCATTTGTGTGGGAGGGACTTTATGTCCCGAGAGCAGATGTCGCTGCTATTCCGTCGGGGCATAAAGCCCCTCCCCCATTCCAGCGCGGAGAACCAGGACTTGATACGGCAAATAGGTTTGGCGGACTCTGCGATCTCTGCGGTCTCTGTGTTGAATGAATCCAGTTTTTAACACAGAGAACACGGAGAGGGCGGAGGGATACAGACGAAGTTTTTAACCACTAATCTTCACTGAGGGGCCACTAATATTAGGAGGTGCGACTTCAGAAAAGAAGTGACGATGTCGGTAGGGTGCATCCTTCCGCCGTCGCCAAGCATATGGCGGACAGGCCGGATGAGCCGTGCTACCGAGCGGCTCGTCAGGGACGACTCGCCCTACCCAGTGAGCCTCCCTTTGTCGCTTCGCTGGATGATCCTAAATAATCCCCGCTCTCGCGGCTCAATGCTGGCAGACTTTGCCCGGGTCGAGGGTGAAGCCGCCGGGTTGTTCCGTGAACTTGCCCCGTTTGGCGAGAAAATCGATCAACGTGGCGGCATTCATGTTCTCCGCGGAGCAGGCCCGGTAGCGGGCGTCGGAGCCGAACTTCGCGCTCATCGCCGTCCGGAGCGAGTCCCGGGTGTAGACCTCCTGCGAGGCCAGCATCATGTCGAGCACATCGTGACCGTGAATCTGTTTGGGCATGAGGGCTAAACTGAAACTGACATTCCGCGCCAAGGGAACTGTCTTTTTGCCATCAGCCACAAGGATTCCATGGGGCAATTGCCTGCCCGACTGGCGGGATCACCCGCGGGAATTTCTGCTTTTGGCTTCATATCTGGTTTTGGCGGCGTAACAGTGAATCGGAACTGACTGCTACCCCGCAGTATGGAACTAACAACGCGCAGATTATGAAATGCTTTCCCCTTCCCGTGGTGCTTGTGGCCCTGAGTGTTTTTTCTGTTTTGCCCACCAGGGCGGTGGATCTGCCGCAACCGGCGACAACCCGACCGACACCCGTGGTCGGCCTCATTGATGAGGTGCAGGAATTATATCCCGACACCACGCTGCCGCAACCGGTGAAGCGTCTCACGGTGCATGCGGCCAGGAATACCATCGCCGGCGTGCATGTCATGTTCACGGGCCTCCAAGGCACGGAGAGCATCCGGTTCTCCGAGACGGGCGGCAACGGTCAGCCGACGCCGGGTGTCCGGTGGGGCCGGTTGATCGACGTTCCCGTCCTCGAAAACACCGGGCTCGACCGGAACACGGAAAAATACAGCGGGAAGATCAACCCGTTCGTCATCCGCCGGGCGCCGTTCCGCGTTTATGATCCGATCGAGCCCGTGAATTCACCGCTCGCCGCCACCGGCCCGACGCTCGCCTTGCGGATGGAAATCCCGATCGGGGCGGCGGCCACTCCCGGGGAGCAGATTCATCGGCTCCGTCTCAATCTTGGCGACCGGGTCGAGTTGCTGGAATTTGTTGTCGTGGTCCACCCGGCGCTGGTGCCGCCGGTGAGCCAATCCTCGATGGCCTACATCAACTGGCACAGCATCGACAACATTTGCAGCGCGCACGGCGTGGAGAAGTGGAGCGAACCGTTCTGGGCCAAGCTGGCGCTTTACGCGCAGCTCATGGCCCGGGGGCGGCAGAACGCCTTTTGGTTCAGCTGGGCCGATTACTTCACGATCGACGCGGACGGCAACGTCACGGACTTCCGCCGCGACCGGCTCGAACGGTATATCCGGGTGTTTCTCGACGCCGGGCTCACGACGATCCACGGCGCCCCGATGTTCGGGCGCCGGAACTGGACCGTCACGGACATGCTGCTTTATGTCCCGACGGCGGACGGCAAGGAAGTGGAGGCGGTGTCGCCGAAGGGCCAGCGGATGCTCACGCAGATGGCGCAGCGGGTCGTCACCCTGATGCGCGAGAATCACTGGGAAGGGGCCTGGGTGCAGGGCGTCTTTGACGAACCCGAGGATCCCTTTGTGGAGCGCTACCGGGTGCTCATCGCGCTTCTGCGCGAGGTGAAGCCCGACATCCGGATTCTCGAGGCGACGATGACGATGAACGTGAGCGGGCTCGTGAACATCTGGTGTCCTCAGGTGCAGGAATTCCAGGCACATCAGGACTTCTATGCCCGGCGTCAGGCCGCCGGTGACCAGGTCTGGGTCTACACCTGCCTGTCCCCGGGCGGGCCGTGGTTGAACCGGCTCCTCGACCAGGAGCGGCTCCGGCAGGTTTACATGGCTTGGGCGTGCGCGAAGTTCAACCTGCAGGGTTACCTGCACTGGGGCGGAAATTTCCACACGGCCAAACCTTTTGAAGAACTCGTCCGGTTTCATATGGAAGGACAATTTCTGCCCGCCGGGGACTCCCATGTTTTTTATCCCTTGGGCGATATTCCGCTCTCCAGCCACCGCTTCGAGGCGCACCGCATCGGCATGGAGGACCAGGAACTACTCGCGCAGCTCAAGCGGCACGATCTGCCCCGCGCCCAGGCGATCATCGCGCAGGTGGTGCAGGGATTTGACCAATACAGCAAGGATGTCGGCGCCTACCGGGCGGCAAAGAAATCGTTGCTGGAGGCCGTCGATGCCTGCCCGCCGCCTGCGGCGCCGCTCGCCAAGGGCTGAATGTTCGAGTGGGATACAGCGGTTAAAAATGAAGTGTAGCCATGATCTTCTTGTAGGTCGGGGTTTATCCCCGACGTGTCGGGCGTAAAGCCCGACCTACAGAAACGGCCATGGTATTCTTGAATACGCGCTCATCCTCGGAGCGGAAGAAAAGCCGGCTCAGACCAGAAGCAGCGCCGGCTTCTCGAGCAGGTCCTTGAGCGCGGCGAGGAACTGGGCGCCGAGGGCGCCGTCCACCACGCGGTGGTCGCAGGAGAGGGTCAGCACCATCGTCTGGCCGATGACGATCGTCCCGTTCTTCACGACGGGCTTGGTGACCGTGGTGCCGACGGCAAGGATCGCGGCGTTGGGCGGGTTGATGATGGCCGAGAAACGCTCAATGCCCATCATGCCGAGGTTGGAGACGCAGAAGGTGCCGCCGGTGAATTCCTCGGGCTTGAGTTTCTTTTCCTTGGCGCGCTTGCCGAGCGGCTTGGCCTCGGCGCTGATCGCGAAGATGGACTTCGTGTGCGTGTCGCGGATGACCGGCGTGATGAGGCCATCCTCGATGGCGACGGCGAAGGAGACGTGCGCGGCGCCGTGATACTGGATGCCGGTGCCGACCCACGAGGCGTTGACGCCCGGGACACGGCGCAGCGCCTCGGCGCTCGCCTTGAGGATGAAGTCGTTGACGGAGAGCTTTACGCCGTCCTTCTCAAAGGCCGTGTTGAGCTGGGAGCGGACGGCGAGCAGCGGCTCGGCGTCGACCTCGAGTTCGAGATAGAAGTGCGGGATCTGCGTCTTGGCCTCGAGCAGACGCTTGGCGATGACGGCGCGCATGTTGGAGGCGGGGACGGTGCGATCCGGCTGGATCGGGCTGCCCGATCCAGAGAAACCTGAGACCTGAGACCTGAAACCTGAGGAGGCAGACTGCGGCGAGGTCGCCGTGGCTCCAGCAGCGGTGGACTTGAGGAGAGCCGGATTGGCTGCGGCGGCCAAGACGTCGGCCCGGACGATGCGGCCGTGCGGGCCGGTGCCGGTGAGGCGGGCGGCGTCGATGTTCTCGGCGGCGGCGAGTTTGCGCGCGAGAGGGGAGATGCGCAGACGCGCGTCAGAGGACGGAGGACGGAGGACAGGGGACGGGGTCGAAGGAGCGGGCGCGGCGGGCGCCTGCGCCGTGACGGGCTCAGCTACAGGAACGGCAGCGATCGGGGTTGGCGCCGGCGGCGGGGTCGCCGCAGCTCCAGCGTCGGATTTCGGAGCTGGTGAGGCCAGCACGGGGGGGACAACTTCGCCGACCTGGCCGATCGCGCAGAGCGGGGCGCCGATGGCGACCTGGGAGCCGTCCGGGGCGTAGATCTTGAGCAGCGTGCCGGTGAAGAACGTCTCGAGCTCCATCGTGGCCTTGTCGGTCTCGACCTCGGCGAGCATGTCGCCGGCCTTGACGGCGTCGCCTTCCTTGCGGAGCCATTTGACCAGCGTGCCCACCGTCATGGTGTCGCTGAGTTTGGGCATTTCGATGATGTCGGACATGGGGGGAGAAGTAGTGAGTAGCGAGTAGTGAGTAGTGAGTAGATCAGTGGTGCGGACGTGCAAGTGAGGTGGGCAGCTTTCGGAGCGTGATGCTCGCTACTCGCTACCCACTACTCGCTACTTCAGCACTGCAAGTGCTGCTTCGTAGATGCGGTCGACCGTCGGGAGCTGGAGCTTTTCCATCGGGGGGGAGTAGATCGCAGGGGAGTCGATCGAGGTCAGGCGCTTCACCGGGGCGTCGAGATAATCGAAGGCCTTGTCCGAGATGATGCAGGCGACCATGGCGCCGACGGAGCAGAAGGGCTTGGACTCCTCGACGTAGAGGGCGCGGCTGGTCTTCTTGACGGAGTTGAGGATGGTCTCCTCGTCGAGCGGGCGGATCGAGCGCAGGTCGACGACCTCGGCGTTGATGTTGTGCAGTTCCTTGAGCCGGTCGGCGGCCTTGAGGGCCAGCTGGATGGCGCGGCCGTGGCCGATGATGGAGAGGTCGGTGCCCTCGCGCATGACCTTGGCCGAGCCGAGCGGGACGAGGTATTCCTCCTCGGGGACCTCGCACGACTCGCCGTAGAGGATGGTGTTCTCCATGAACATGACCGGGTCGTTGTCGCGGATGGCGGACTTCATGAGGCCCTTGGCGTCGTAGGCGTTGGAGGGGACGACAACCTTGATGCCGGGATGATAGGCGGCGATGGACTCGGGCGTGTGCGAGTGGGTGGCGCCGACGTTGGTGCCGCCGTTGGCCGGGCCGCGCAGGACGATGGGGCAGTTGATCAGGCCGCCGGACATGTAGCGGATGTTGGCCGCGTTGTTGAAGATCTGGTCGAAGGCGACGGTGTAGAAGCTGAAGAACATCAGCTCCATGACCGGGCGCAGGCCGAGCATGGCGGCGCCGACGCCCATGCCGATGAAGCCGGCCTCGCTGATCGGCGTGTCGACGATGCGGGTGGGGCCGTATTTGGCCAGCATGCCCTCGGAGATCTTGTAGGCGCCGTTGAACTGGGCGACTTCCTCGCCCATGAGGACGACGTTCGGATCGCGTTCGATTTCCTCGGACATGGCGGCCCGGAGGGCTTCGCGGTAGGTGATGACGGGCATGGGAGAGAGAAGTAGTGAGTAGCGAGTAGCGGGTAGTGAGTAGGTGGCGCGGCTCAGTCGAAGAAGAGGGCGCCCTGGGATTTGCGGTCGGCGGGATTGTCGATCTCCCAATAGACGTCCTTCTTGATGTCCTCGACGGTCGGGTAGGGGCTGGCCTCGGCGAACTGGGCGGAAGTCTCGGCCTCGGCGCGGGCGGCCTCGTCGATCTTGGCGATGATTTCCTCGGTGAGCACCTGCTCGGCGAGCAGGGAATTCTGGCAGACCATGAGCGGGTCCTTAGTTATCTTGTAGGCCTCGATCTCCTTCTTGTCGCGGTAGGTGGTGTCGGGATCGGCGACGGAGTGGCCGCGGTAGCGGTAGGTGCGGATCTCGAGGACCGAGGGGAGGGATTTCTCATGGGCGAGTTTGAGGGCGGCGGCGACCTTGTCGCGGACCTCGAGGACGTCGTGGCCGTTCTCGACGATGTCCCAGTTCATGCCGTAGCCCTCGGCGCGCTGGGCGAGGCTCGGGCCGGCGGAGGAGCGCTCCTGGCTCGTGCCCATCGAGTAGCCGTTGTTCTCGATGATGAAGAGCACCGGGAGCGACCAGAGGGCGGCGAGATTGTAGGACTCGTGGACGGCGCCCTGGTTGACGGCGCCGTCGCCCATGAAGGCCATGGCCGCGCCCTTGAGGCCCTTGTATTTCACGGCGTAGGCGAGGCCGACGCCGAGCGGGATCTGGCCGCCGACGATGCCGTGGCCGCCCCAGAAATTGCGCGACGGATCGAAGTAGTGCATCGAGCCGCCCTTGCCCTTGGAGCAGCCGGTGATCTTGCCGTAGTTCTCGGCCATCATCTCGTTCATGCCCATGCCGACGGCGAGGGCGTGGCCATGATCGCGGTAGGCGGTGATGATGTGGTCGTGCTTGCCCATGACGGAGGCGCAACCGACGGCGATGGACTCCTGGCCGATGTAGAGATGGAGGAAGCCGCCGATCTTGCCCTGCTGATAGCTGCGCAGGCAGCGCTCCTCGAAGCGGCGGATGCGCACCATGTCGCGGTAGAGGGCGATCAGCTCATCGTGGCCGAGCTTGGCGTTGATGGGTGCCTGACGGGCATTATAACCAGCAACTTCTGACTTTTTGGCGGGCGTGGGTTTCTTGGTCACAAGGAAATGATTTGAGTTTGAAGCAATATCGGGAGCGCAGGATCCCGTCTTTAGTGAAAGCGAAGCGAAGACAAGCGAAAGTTACGTCACCGAATGCCGAACTGTTAGAACGTCAACCAGAGCCTGTGGCTGAGGTTCGTGGTAGGTCGGGCTTTATGACCGACAGTCAGCCGCGTAAGTCGGGGGTAAACCCCGACCTACAGAATTCTCCCCGGCGAAGTCGCCGGGGCTCCATTTCCCTTGGTGCGCGGGCGAGCCGGCCGCGGGCTCAGCGCTCCAGCACTAGATTTATGTTCCGCCGGTGATCTGTTCGACGCTCACCGTGATGGGCGAGCGGGTGCAATCGGCCTTCAGCGCGACGAAGCCTTCGCGATATTGGTCGTAGATCGGCCATAGCGCCGCCTTGTCGGTCTCGGGAATCGGCAGGTTGCGGATGGCATCCCGCGAATAAAAGGCAAAGCGGCCTTCCGTGATGTCCGGCGGCAGTCCCGTGATGGGTTGCTTGCAGCGGAAAAGAAACATCAGCCAGTGGGTTTCACCCTGGTAGGCTTTTTCCGCGATCATGGCGAAGAGATGCATGTCCGCGCCGGCGACGCTCAGGCCGGTTTCCTCGTGGGTCTCGCGCACGGCGCATTCGAAGGGCGACTCGCCGGTCGCCATCTCGAGCTTGCCGCCGATGGGCGACCACACGCCGAGATTGGGTTGCTTGGCCCGCAGCATGAGCAGCAGTTCGCCGGCGGCATTTTCGATGAAGACGAGGACGGAGATTTTGTAAGGCAGGGCGGGGGCCATGGGAAAAGAGCGTGACCTTTGGGAAGGCTCGGGCAAATTCAAATGCACCGACAGCCGGGGGCTCCACCAACCCGCCTGATCCGCCCACGCCATGCCCCACATCGCCCATATCGCCAACCTCTGGTCGCTCAGCTGGCATCCTTCGCCCGCGACCGAGTGGTCCCTCGAGAAAAAGATCAAAGCCGTCGCCGCCGCCGGCTTCGACGGCATCACGACCGCGCTCACGCCGGAGCACCGGCGGCTCGCCGAGAAATACGACCTGCATCACCTGCTCGGTTTTGTCTCCACCCAGAAACCCGCGGATTTCGCCCGGCTGATCAAGTCGCAAAAGGAAGCGGGCGCGGTCCACATCAACGTGCAGCTCGACGACCACGACACCCCGCCGGCGCTGGCGACGAAACACTGGCTCCAGCTGGAGCAGGCGGCCGAGAAGATCGGCGGTGTAGTGGTCTGCCTCGAGGTGCACCGCGACACCTGCACCGAGACCCCGGAGAAGACCTACGAGATTGCCGAGCGCTATCACCGCGCCACCGGCCGGCTGATCAAGATGAACTTCGATTTCTCGCACCTCGCGTGCGTCAAGCACCTCAGCCCCGACGATTACATCGAGCGGCTGCTCGATCACCCGGAGTTGGTGCAAAACAGCGAGCAGGTGCATTTCCGCCCGTTCAACGGCCACCATTGCCAGGTGCCGGTCACCTGCAAGGGATCGCTCACTCCCGAGGTGAAGAGCTACCTGGTCTTCGTCGAGGCGTTGATGCGGCTGTGGAAGCAGGGCCGCGGCAACAAGGGCAAGACGATGTTCGCCTGTCCCGAGATGGGGCCGTATGCGCCCGCGGGCGGCGGCTACAACATCTCCGGCCTGCCGCCGGCGTGGCCCGATGCCGTCATCCTGCGCAGCCAGCTGGCGCGGGCCTGGGCGCGGGCGTAGGCGCACTGTTGTTGGCTGCGGCCAACCCGGGGTGTGTCCACGGTTCTCGCTTTGCGAAACCGAGGCAAATCACATCGGCTTCGGTGAGCGCGGCGGGCAGGTGGCGGCGTTGGCCAGCGGGCACGTGGCGCGGATCCGCGCCAGCAGGTCCTGGTAGAAAACAAACGCGGGATGCCCCGGCGTGCGCGGCAGCGTCCGCAGCAGCTCGGCCACGTTCTTGTTCGCGTTGGCCTGGTATTCCTCGCGGATCTTCACGCCCCGCTCACGGTAGCCGCTGTTGTCGAGGCCCGCGAACTCCGCGAGCAAGGGCAGCCACTTGTGCGCGTATTGCACGTGCGCCGTCTCGTCGATGATGTCGAAGAGCATCATCTCGGCCGACTCCAGGTCCTGGCCTTCCTTGAAGTCCACGTAACCTTCGTTCTTCGTGACGAAGTAGCCGGTCTCGGCCACGAGGCCGATCATGAAAACATTTTCGTAGACCTGCGCCGGCGTGAGCGGGTCGGCCTTGAACGGCGCCAGCAGCTCGCGCTGCCGGGCGAAGGCCTCGTCGGTCGTGAGGCCTAGCTGAGCCGCGAGTTTGGCGAGTTCGGTCTCGCGGGCGCCCTGATCGTAGCCCGAAAACCCGACGTCCTCCAGGCTGATGCCGAAGTCGCGCAGGCGCGAATAGCCCGAATCGCCGTGCCGGGACTCATCCCAGAGGTGGCGGGAGACATCGTGCTGCCAGGCCCAGGGCATGTAGTGTCCGTAATAGATCCAGGCCAGCTGGTCGTCGGGGAGGTTCTTCTCCATCATGTAACCATAGGCCCAGAACAGGCGGCGGGCCTCGAGGTTGGTCGCGAAATCCGCCCGGACGTAATCCATGAACGGAATGCGGGGCCGGATGGGCGCGGTGCGGGCGCTGAACCGGCTTAGGCGGAAATCCGTGGTGACGCCGGCGGGTTGCGCCGCGGTCCCGGCGGCGACCGGCAGGGCGGCGCGCAGATGGCCGCATGCCTCCAACTGGGCGGTGACGCGGGCGCGGAACACCGCGTCGGTGGTGTGCGGGTGGCGGCGTCGGTAATCGCGATACCACAGCCACTGCTGGCTCTTGATCTGGTTGATCTCGTGGAGCAGGGCGATGGTCGGGGCGTCGTGCACGGGGTGCACGCCGGCCATGTATTCGCCGTAGGCGCCGACGAGGGTCTTCAGCAGCAATTCATAGATCGCATCCAGCGCATCCTCGAGCGAGGGGGCGAGGAGGGCCGTGTTGGCCAGCGCCTCCAGTCGCGGCGACACGGGAGCGTCGGCCTTGCCGCCGGGGAATTGCTCGACCCGCTCGCGCAGGCGGCGCACGCATTCGGCCTGGTCCCAGATGTGCCGGTGGAGGCCGCTCTTGTCGTCCCACCCGGCGACATCCCGGCCCCACGCCGCAAGCAGGCGGTGGATGGACCGCTCGACGTATTGCCAGTCGTTCATCAGGTCGACGTTGCGCGGCCGCTGCTTGGTGTGCGGCTCGACGAGGACGGTCGGCTTGGGTAGTGTTTTCAATTTGGCAATTCGTGGGCCAGCGAGCTTGCTCGCGCCTTAACAGCGCCCGCAAGCGGGCGGCCTACCGTTCCTTGGTTGAGGATACTGGCATGAAGAAAACACGGCGGGGTGACTCATGGACGCGGCGACATGACGGGAGAACCGAAACCGCATCAAGCACTATGCCCGAAAAATCGCGCGGTTCAGTGAAATTTCAGTGGCTCGGTCGTTGCATGGCTCGGGAAAAGTAATCACAAATCCCGCCCGATGCTTACCCCCACGCCGCTAAGCCCCGCGCAATGCCATTTTTTCCACGAGCAGGGATACCTGATCGTGCCCGATGTGTTCGATCCCGCCGACCTCGAGCCGGTCCGGCAGGAACTGCACCGCGAGATCGCGAAAAAGGCCGCCGCGCTGCACGCCGACGGCCAGCTGCAGAACCTCCATGAGGAACTCGGCTTCGACCAGCGGCTCACCGCGCTCCACCTCGACTCGAAGGAGAACGGCGATGCGATCATCCGCCACCTCGAGGGCCTGCGCGGCGGCGGCTTTCACGCGCCCGAGATGTTTGACGTCATCGCGCATCCGAAGCTGGTCGCCAAGGTCAGCTCGCTCCTCGCGACCGAGGAGGTCGTGGCCTCCTCCGTCTATCGCATCCGGCCCAAGCTGCCGAACTCCGGCCGCGGCGTCGTGCCGTGGCATCAGGACAGCGGCTATTTTTCCGAGCATTGCGACACGCAGCTCATCATCACCTGCTGGGTCCCGCTGGTGGACGCGACGGTGGAGAACGGCTGCATGCAGATTCTCCCGAAGGTCCACGGCGGCAAGGTCGTCAAGCATTACACCGGCGGCAATGCCGGCTTCCTCGTCATCAAGGACGAGGATCTGCCCGACGATCCGCGCAAGGCCATCACCGCGGCCTGCCCGCGGGGCGGCGTGGTCTTCATGACCAACCGCACACCGCATTGCTCGACCCCCAACACCTCGGACCACATCCGCTGGAGCATCGACCTGCGCTACCAGTCCGCCGAGACACCGAGCAACGTCGGACTCGAGCCGGCGGCGCACGATGCCGAGGGCCGGGCCGAGCCCCGGTTCTACGAGAAGGTGGCGGTCGCCTGCTATCCGCCGGAGGCCGATTTTCTCGTGAGCAGCAAACTCCATCCGGAGCTGGTCACGACCTACGCCGAATACGCCCGGCGCCGGGAACTCTACGACCGGACGAAGTCGGATTTCTCCGCCTACAAACGCTGGCGCGAGTCGGCCGAGGCGGCGGGCGCACGCACGGGACACTAGAGCGGTTTCAATAATTCCGCAGCGATTCTTGTAGGTCGGGCTTTACGCCCGACATTTCGGGCGTAAACCCCGACCTACATAGCCGTTGCGGCTACACTTCAACGTAAACCGCTCTAGCCGGGGCTGGGTCGGCCTTGCGGCCAGCCACTTATTTCCCCTTCGGCACGGTCTCGATGATCTCCAGGGGCCCGAGCTTCACCTGACCCTTGCGCTCCGCCGGGTTCACCGTGACCTGCTCGCGCTTCATGGTCCGGTCGAAGTAGTCCGCCCCGGCCGCGAGCATTTCCCTGGACAACTCGTTCAGGTCGCGGTTGGCCGGATCATCGACGAGCATCGTCGTCTGCCATATTTGCGCCGGTCTTTCCTGCGGAACCTCGGGGAATTTCCAGGCGGTCACGCGGATGAAGAGTTTTTCCGTCTGCGCGGCCTGCAGCTTGGACTCGAAGCCCGCGTCGCGCTGCCGGAACAACTGATCCGGCATGATGATGGTGGCGGTCTGCAAGCCTTCCGAGGTCTCCGCCAGCATCATGCCGTCGGTGTAGGGATTGCGCAGGAAGCCCCGGCCGTAGTGGACGGTGAGGACGACATCCGGTTTCTGTCCCGCGGCAATCTCGACAAATCCCCGGGCGCTGAGCTCCGTGCGCAGCTGCCGGGCCAGCCGGGTCACGTCCACCGGCCGGGCCAGCTTGTCCTGCGAGGGCGTTTCACTGATGGAGGCGATCCCGTAAACCTTGCCGTGCGCGATGGGGCCGAGCTTGTGGACGCCCGACCAGCGTTCGTCCACGGACGAGCGCACATCGATGCCGACCAGCGGGGAGGCTTCCCCGGATCCGGCCGGCAGGCGGGCGGCGGCCGCCAACAGCAGGACGGCGGCGACGAGGAGCCGCGAGACGGGAGAGGTGGGAGCAGGGGAGAAAGTCGCCATGACGGGATCGCAGGATAGGCCTGCTGACCTGGTCCGCAAGCTGACGGCGGCCGGTCGTCATTCAATCATTATGCCGCCCCGACCGGTGTGACTGAAATTTCAGCGACCGACCCGTCGGAAATGCGCGAAGTGATCCGCTTGTGCGTTGCCGTGCGCCGGGGTCCGGGCACCCTCGCGCCATGAACCTGCCGTCGCGCCGTTCCCTCCGCTGGCTGGCACCGCTCCTGGTGGCCGTGCTGGCGGCGAATCTCTGGGTGTTTTTCACGCGTGGCTGGGAGGATTCGTTCCAGCCGGCCGACTACACCACCATCAACCATCCGCTCGATGTGCCCAGCCTGCGCGAGTGGAAGGTGGCGGGGCCCAATCTCCTCGACCTCGAACTCGCGTGGAACCAGACGCCCGAGTCATGGCAGCTCTTCACTGACGGCCAGCCCGGGCCGACCTTCCCCGGAGCGAAGCCGCGGCTCCAACTCACAGGCCCGCTGTTCGACGGCTCAACCGCCGCGCCCTTGTCCGATTTTCAGCACAGCTACCGGCTCCGTCCGCTGCCGGCGGGCACCGGGCCCGACCTGGACTTCACCGTCCGGGGCATTGCGGCGGAGTTTTATCGGAAAAGCGGCATGCAGTGGGCGAAGGACATCTACCTCGTGCAGACCGCCATGCCGGTGGGCAAATTTGAGCGATTTCCGGTGAGCCACTGGGCGGACGATTACCGCTACATGGGGGCCGACGCGCTCGCCTCCGCCGACCGGGCCGTGCGCGAGGACATGGGCGTGCGCGACACCGATGATACGCTCACGCGCATCGAGAAGGTCGTCCGCTACATGCGGACCCATCTCGCCAACGCCGGCGGCGTGCCGAAGGACGACTTCCGCTGGATGGATCCGTGGGCAATGTGCCAGGAGATGATCGCCGGCACCGGCAAGGGTTGGTGCACGCAGAACGCGCAGATCTACGTCTTCCTCGCCAACCGCGCCGGCGTGCCCACGCGCTTCGTCTTCGGTGCGACCACGCAGAACGATGTCATCATCTACAACGGCCACTCGTGGGGCGAGTCCTGGGTGAAGGAGCAGGGCCGCTGGACCTACGTGGACGTCACGCAGTCCATCGTCGCCGTGCAGGACAAGCAGGGCCGCCTGCTTAACTCCGCCGACATTCTCCACCTCTGCCAGCACGACGCTTTCGACGGCATCACCGCCCGCATCTTCAAGGACTGGCACTGGAAAACGCTGCCCGTCGACGCCGCGCCGTTCACCGCGGTCACGGTGCCCTTCGCCGCGGTGAACGCGGTCGTGCGCCAGGAGTTCGGCGCGCAGACCATTATCAAATACCGGCATCCGTCTAACGTGGAGGACGTCCGCGACGTCTACTCGATGCTGCTCAAGGACCGGACCTTCGTCTGGGTGAACTTCCAGCGCTACCTCTGGGATCCGCCGCTGGCCTATTCGCTGCTGCCGACCGACGGGGTGCGCACCTACCGGGTGCGCCAGTCATTGCTCGCGGCTCTGCTGCTCACGACGCTGTTGTGCGGCGTGGCGCTGGTGCGGCGGGAGCGTTGAGCGCTCAAAGTGGTTTCGGGAATTCGCCGCCGTTGCGTAGGTCGGGCTTTATGCCCGACGTGTCGGGGGTCAACCCCGACCTACATCGCGGATGCGGTTACACTGCTACTCAAAGCACGCCGGATTCGCGAAAACTGTAGAAGCCGCGGCCGAGCGGGTCGGCGGCGGGCCGGCCGACGATGACGTGGTCGAGCAGGTCGATGTCCACGGCCTTGGCGGCTTCGCGGAGCTGCCGGGTGACCTGCACGTCCGCCGCGCTGGGCGCGGGGTCGCCGCTGGGGTGGTTGTGGACGCAGACGACGGCGGTGGCGCCATGGCGGATGGCGGCGCGGAAAACCTCCCGCGGATGCGCGAGGCTGCTGGTGGCGGTGCCCGAGGTGATCTCGACCTGCTTGAGGAGGCGATTCTTGCGGTTCAGGCAGAGCACCCAGAATTTCTCCACGGCCAGCCCGGCGAGCTGCGGCGTGAAATGAGCCAGAATCAGCTCGGGCCGGTTCAGCACCTGTTCCTCGGCCTCCGGGCCCCGCGTCTGGCTGCGGCGGACGATTTCCATGACGGTCACCAGTTGCAGGGCCTTGACCCGGCCGATGCCGGTCAGGCGGCGGAAATCGGACTCGTTCCACCGGACCAAGGCGGGGAGCGAACCGGCCTCGGCGATGAGCCGTTGGGCGATGGTGATGACGTTGTGGCCCTTGCTGCCGCTGCGGAGCAGCATGGCGAGCAATTCGGTATCGCTCAGCGCGGCCGGGCCGAGTTTTTCAAGGCGTTCCTGCGGGCGGTCATTGACCGCGAGATCCTTCAGCCGGAGCGGCTGGTAAGCTGTATCGTCGTTCACGGGGCCTTCGGGGTTTCGCCCGCTGGCCCGCGAGCTCGGTGGCTTAGAAGTGCTTCACGTAGGCGTTGCGCCGGAGCTTCTCGAGCCAGCGCTCGGTGGCCTGGCGGGAACCCTGCTGGATGAGGGTGCGCTCGATGTCGGGGCGGACCTCGTCGAGCGGCAGCACGCCGGCGTGCTTGCGGTCCTCGGCGTAGAACATGAAGGCGCCTTCCGGCATGATGAGCGCCTGGCTATACTGGCCTTTCTCAAGGGCGAAGATCGCGTCGGTGAATTCCTTGCGCAGGTCGGAGCGGCGCTGCCAGCCCCAGTCGCCGCCCTTGCCCTTGCGGGAGTCGTTGCTGTATTGGCGGGCGAGATTGCCGAATTCGGTGCCGGCTTTCAGCTGCGTGAGGATCGTGTCGGCCTTGGCCTTCAGGGTGTCGTCGGTTTCGCCTTCCCCGCGGCTGATCTGGATGAGGCGCAGATGGACGCTGTCCTCCTGGTAAAAGCGGTCCTTGTTCTCGGCGTAGAAGGCCTCGATCTTCACCGGGCTGACCGTGCTCGAGGACTTCGCCTGCTGGCCCTTCATGTAGCCATAGATCATGTCCTCTTCCTGTTCGCGGCGGTAGTCCTTCTGGGAGATGCCGCGGGAGCGCAGGTAGGCGAGGAACTTGCTGCGGTCGCCGTCGAACTGCGTGATGATGGTCTCGGCCACAGCATTGTCGACGTAGCTGGCCGGGACGCGGCGCTTTTCGTCCTTGTAGAAATCTTTCACGATCAGGACGCGGTCGATGAGGCTCTGGACGACATCTTCCTGCAGGGCCTCGACCTTTTCGTTGAATTCCTTCTCGCTGCGGCTCTGGCGCTGGATTTCAGGGATCAGCGGGGAGACCTCGCGGCGGACGTCGTCGACCGTGATGACCTTGTCTTCGGCGATGGCCACGATCCCGTTGGCGTAGCGCAAGTTAAGATTGTCTTGGGCCGGGGTGGCCGGCTGTTGGGCCCGGGCGGACAAGACCGCGGCGATGGCGGACAGGGCGACAAGAACTGGACGGAGACCTCGGTAAATCATGAAGCAGGTAGATTGTGCAAAAAGGTAATTATCTCTCGCAACCTTGCAAGGGGGGTGGGGGCGGTCAAGCGGGGAAAGCGGCTGCTGAGTTGGATGAAATCGTCGCGGCGGCCCGAGTTGCGGAGGCATTTCAGGCGGGTGCCTTCGGTTTCGACGGACAAAACCCCCTTTTGTTCCGCTCGGACACGCACTTCCGTGACCAAGAGCAGGGCTTTGACCGGCTCGCCGAACTTGCCGAACCGGTCGCGCAGCTCGGCCTCGAGTTCCTTCACCTGCTTGGGACTCTCGGCCATGGCCAGGCGGCGGTAAAAATCAATGCGCAGGCGTGTTTCCCCGATGTAGCTGGAAGGCAGCCGGGCCTGGATCTTTCCGATCTCGCCTTCGCGACGTTCGGCCTGCCGCAAGGCGCTGTAGCTGTCGGTGGCCCCGCTGCGGAGAGCCTCGGTCTCAGCGCCCTCGCCGACGAAGACGAAGTCCAGCTTCACGTTCGCCCGGACGAGCGCGGCGTGTTTCTCGCCCTTCAGGCGGGCCACGCTCTGCCGCAGCAGCTGGCAATAAAGCTCGAAGCCGATGCCGACGATGTGGCCGCTCTGTTCGGCGCCGAGCAGGTTGCCGGCGCCGCGCAGCTCGAGGTCGCGCATGGCGATGCGGAAGCCGGCGCCGAGCTGGTTGTGCTGCCGGATGGCGCTCAACCGCTGGCGGGCGAGGTCCAGCACCCGGGCGTGCCGGTGCAGCAGCAGGTAGGCGTAGGCCTGGTGCTTGAACCGGCCGACGCGGCCGCGCAGCTGGTAGAGCTGCGACAGGCCGAAGCGGTCCGCGCCCTCGATGAT
>JAQSDJ010000115.1:17848-34249 GCA_029945855.1 Lacunisphaera sp. | reverse complement strand
TTGCCCCCGCCCTATCCCTGCTGCTCGCGCTTCCGGTCATGGTTCAAGCTGCCGCTGTCACGCTTCATCAGGATTCCGCCGGGCGCTGGCAACTCCGGCGCGACGGCCGGCCGCTGCCCGTGCGCGGCGTGGGAGGCACCGGGCAGCTCCCGCTTGCCGTCGCCATCGGCGCCACCACCGTGCGCACCTGGGGTGCCGATGGTCTCGACGATATCGTGGACGGCAAAACCCTGACGGACCGGGCGCACGAACTTGGTCTCACCATCGTCGCCGGACTCTGGCTGGAACACGAGCGGCGGGGTTTCGATTATGGCGACCCCGCACAGCTCCAGGCCCAGCGGGATAAAGTTCGCGCCGACGTGCGCCGCCACCGCGGAAACCCGGCCATCATCGCCTGGGGTCTCGGCAACGAGATGGAAGGCCCCGACAGTCCGACCGGACATGAGGCCGTCTGGCGCGAGATCGAGTCACTCGCCCGGATCGTGAAAACGGAGGATCCGACCCGGCCGGTCGTGACCACCATCGCCGGCGCAGCCCGGGCCAAGATCCAGGCCCTGCGCCAATTCTGTCCGAGCGTCGATATTCTTGGACTCAACCTCTACGGCGGCGCCCCGATGGCCGCGGTCCAGCTGGATGAGGCCGGCTGGGACCGGCCGTTCATGCTCACGGAATACGGCCCGCGCGGCCCCTGGGAGGTCGTGTCCACGCCCTGGGGCGCGCCGATCGAGCCGGACACCGACAGCAAGGTCGCCAGCTATCTCGCCGCCTATCGGATGGCCGTGGCGGATCCGCGCGGCCGCTGCGTGGGCACGTTCGCCTTTGCGTGGGGCCAGAAGCAGGAAGCCACCGCCACCTGGTTCGGGATGTTTCTGCGCAACGGCGAGAAAACCCCGATGATCGACATCATGGCCATGGCTTTCACCGGCCACTGGCCCGCCAATCGCAGCCCGCGGACATCGCCGCTGCGACCTGTCTTCGCCAACGACCGCGTGCGGCCGGGCGGGGAATTCGAAGTCGCGATCCATGCCACCGACGCAGAAAACGATCCTCTTACCTACGAGTGGATCGTGCAATCCGAGAGCACCGACCGGCGGATCGGCGGCGACCGCGAGGCCGCGCCCGCCGAACACCCGGCTTGCATTGTCCGTTCCGACGGACCGCGGGTCACCGTGCGGATGCCCGCCACGCCCGGGGCCTACCGGCTGTTTGTCTACGTGCGCGACAATAACGGCGGCGGTTGCAGCGAGAACGCCGCCTTCTTTGTTCAACCCTGAACCCGGACCATTCTCGCGTAATCGGCAAATAGACCCAACCTCGATCCCCATGAACCGGCGCTCATTTCTCCAGCAAACCGGCCGGCAGGCGCTCGGCCTGGCCGTGTTGCCCCTCGCGGCGCAGGCCGCCGCTCCGGCCGCGACTTCGCGGCAAAGGGTGCTGCGCGCCGCGCATCTCACCGACATCCACGTGCAGCCCGGACTCGGGGCCCCGGCCGGCATGGCCGCGGCCCTGCGCCACGCCCAGGGCCTGGCGGATCGCCCCGACCTCATTCTCTTCGGCGGCGACTGCATCGGCGACGCCCTCGAGAATCCGCGGGAGAGCGTGCTCGAACAATGGGCGGTCTGGGACCGGGTGCTGGCGGCCGAACTGCACCTGCCCGCCTGCCAGTGTCTCGGCAACCACGACATCTTCGGCTGGAAGATGCGCGGCCGGCCGGGCGTCGAGCAGGACGCCCTTTATGGCAAGACATCCGCCTTGGAACGCCTCGGACTGAAATCCTCGTTTTATTCCTTCGACCGCGCTGGCTGGCACTTCGTGGTCCTCGACAGCATGCAGATCGACGGCAGCAACCAGGGTTACATCGCCCGGCTCGACGAGGCCCAGTTCGCCTGGCTGGAACACGACCTTGCCACAACCCCGTCGGCGACCCCGGTCTGCGTTCTCTCGCATATCCCGATCCTGAGCGCCGCGTCATTTTTTGACGGCGACCTCGCCACCACTGGCAATTGGATCGTGCCGGGGGCGTGGATGCATATCGACGCGAGGCGGATCAAGGACCTGTTTTACCGACACCCCAACGTGAAGGTCTGCCTCAGCGGGCACCTTCATATGGAGGATGACGTCACCTACCTGGGCGTGCGCTACCTGTGCAACGGTGCCGTGTGCGGCGGCTGGTGGAAGGGCAAGAACCAGCAGTTCGGGCCGGCTTATGCCGTGATCGACTTCTATGCGGACGGCCGGGTGGACCATCAGATGGTGACCTTCACCCCGCCGCCGGTCTGATGCCAGTTGAACGGTGCCAGTAAACCGACTGTTGTCCTCAAGCACCCCATGAATCATTTGCCCATTCACCCCGCCATGTCCCTGCCTTCCGGATTCCGCCTCTTCCCGACATCATTGCTCGCCTTGCTCTTGGGTGCGACGGCCCCGCTGGCGGCCGGATCATCCCCGGCGGAGCAACTGTTGCAACTGAACCGGCCGCTCGTCATCGCGCATCGCGGTTATCCCGCCGTGGCCCCCGAAAACACCCTGCCCTCCTTCGCACTCGCGCTACAGGCCGGAGCTGACCTCGTCGAACTCGATTATCATCTCAGTCTCGATGGCGTCGCCGTCGTCATGCACGACCCGACCCTGGACCGCACGACCGATGCCAAGGCGCGCTGGAACGCCAAGGACATCCGCCTGGCCGATCGCACGGTCGCCGAACTGCAGACCCTCGATGCCGGCGCATGGTTTCAACCCCGCTTCGCCGCCACCCCGCCCCCGCTGCTGACCGAGGCCCTCGACCTCATCAACCAGACCGGCATCACCCTCATTGAGCGCAAGGCCGGCGACGCCGCCAGCTGCGTGCAACTGCTCCGCGCGCGCGCGCTGATCAACCGCGTGGTGGTGCAATCCTTCGACTGGGCCTACCTCCGCGACTTCCATGCGCTCGCGCCTGAACAGGTGCTCGGGGCCCTCGGACCGCGTGGCCGCGCCGACGGCCGTCCGCTGACCCCGGAAGAGAAAATCCTCGGCCCCGCCCACCTCGACGAGATCGCGGCCCTGGGCGCCCGGGTCGCGGTTTGGAGCAAGGATGTCACCCGTGAATCGGTGCAACAGGCGCATGCCCGCGGCCTGAAGGTCTGGGTCTATTCCATCAACGAACCTGCGCCGTTCCTTGAGCTGCTGGCACTGGGCGTGGACGGTTTCATCACCAACCGGACACCCCTGCTCTGGAAGACCCTGGCCACCCGACCGGCCGCGCCCCCCACCGCCCCATGACCCCACCCGCCGATAAACTCACCTTCCGGGAAAAATTCGCCTACGGCCTCGGCGACACCGCCTCGAACTTCTTTTTCCAGGCGTTCAACATCTTTCTCGCCTACTACTACACCGACGTCGTCGGCATCAAGAACAGCGCCGCCGTCGGCACCTTGCTCGGCACGGTGCCGATCCTCGTCGCCGCCATCAACCCCGTCATCGGGGTCCTCGCCGACCGCACGAATACCCGCTGGGGCAAATTCCGCCCGTGGATCCTGTGGGGTGCTCTGCCCTACGGCGTGCTCGGCTACGTCATGTTCGCCAACCCCGGCTTTTCGCCCGACGGCCAGCTCGTGTTCGCCTACGTGACCTACACCCTGATGCTCGTCGCCTACGCGGCCATCAACACTCCTTACTCTGCGTTGATGGGCGTGATGTCCTCCTCGTCGGACGACCGCACCTCCCTCTCCACCTACCGCTTCGCCTGCGCCTTCCTCGGCGCGTTGCTCATCGGCTGGCTCGTGCCGGGCCTCAGCGAGTTCTTCTCGGGCATCGCCGGGAGCAAGGCCGGCGGCTTCCGCTACACGATGGCCATCTTCGCCGTCGCGTCCGTCGCGATGTTTCTCTATACTTTTCTCAACACTCGCGAGCGCGTCGCCGCCCCGGCGGGGCAGAAGGAGTCGCTCCGCGAGGATCTGGGCAACCTCTTCCGCAACGGTCCGTGGCTCGTGCTCTTTTTCGCGGGGTTCCTCACGCTCGCCAACACCGGCATGCGCAGCGGCTCCGGGGTCTACTACTTCAAGTATGTCGTGGGTGACTTCGGCGGGCTGGGCACCTTCAACC
This sequence comes from Lacunisphaera sp., assembly GCA_029945855.1. Taxonomy (GTDB): domain Bacteria; phylum Verrucomicrobiota; class Verrucomicrobiia; order Opitutales; family Opitutaceae; genus Lacunisphaera. The sequence goes on along the minus strand of JAQSDJ010000115.1, from coordinate 30,166 downwards.
TCGTCGGCTTCCTCGCCTTCATCGCCGGCGCGCTCAGCACGAAGCTCTTCACCCGCTACATCTCGCGCCGGAAGCTCATGATCGGCCTCACGATCCTGAACGCGCTCGCCATGGCCTCGTTCTATTTTCTCGATCCCCACGGCATGCCGTTGCTCTACACGGTCAACATCTTCGCCTCGTTCGTCGCCGGCCCGACCCCCGCCATCGTCTGGTCGATGTATGCCGACACCGCCGACTTCGGCGAATGGAAGTTCGGCCGCCGCTCCACCGGCCTGATTTTCTCCGCCACCGTCTTTGTCCAAAAAGTCGGCCTCGCTCTCGGCAGCGCCATGATCGGTTGGCTGCTCGCCCATTACGGCTACGTCGCCGAGGCCACCCAGACCGCCCGCTCCGTCCACGGCATCATGCTCCTGTTCAGCGTGCTGCCGGGCTGCTTCGCGCTGCTCAGCGGTTTCGCGATTTTCTTCTACCCCCTGGAGGAGGACAAGGTGAAGCAGATCGAGCACGACCTCGCCGCCCGCAAGGGCGCGCCGGCCTGAGCACCCATTGATGATCCCGCGGGCGGGTCTATCCACCCGCAGCAGCGCCGGCAGCCGCCCACCTGAGGACTGATTGAATCGTGACATCGGCATCCAGCCGGTGAATCCCATGCTTCTGAGGCTGGAAGCCGACACCACGCCCGATATGCCTCAGTTTGGCGTTGCAGCCGGGCGGCGCCTCGCGTTTTCAATGTCTGGCAACAGGGGTCCCCGACTTCGGTTGCGCGCCAACCATGTCACTCCTCCCCTTCTCCAGCCAGCTGATCGCCGACACCGGCATTTCCTTCGGTGACGAGGGCAAAGGCCGCCTCATCCCCGAGGTCATCGAGGAGCTGCGCGACACCCCCGCCGCGGTCTCGGTGGTCTTCAAGGTCAACGGTGGCTCCAACTCCGGCCACACCGCCGGCGGCATCAAGCTCAACCTCCTCCCCGCCGGCGTCGTGGAAAAGGCCGTCCCGCACCTCGCCATCGGCGCCGGCGTCGTCGCCGACCCGCGGAAAATCCTCTGGGAGGGCCGCCCGCTCGAGGCGAAGGACTACGCCATCTTTTCCCGCCTCGTCATCGACGAGCGCACGATGGTTTCCGACCTTTCCCACCGCCTGCTCGATCTCGCGTGGGAGGACTATCGCGCCAACGTCCTCCAGGAGGAGCCGCGTGGCTCCACCGGCCGCGGCATCACCCCGGCCTACCAGGACGAGACCGGCCAGTGGCAGATCACCTTCGCCGACTTTCTCGGTGGCCCGAATTTCTTCGCCCGGAAAATCGCCCAGCGCGCCGACCGCGCCATGCGCACCATCCAGCACGTCTGCCAGGTCAGCCCGAAGACCTGGGACGAATTTTTCGAAAAACTCACCGCCGCCGAACTGCGCGGCAACGCCGAGGCGATCGAGCTGGGTCTGTTCCCCAAAGCGGAGTTCGACCTCGGCCAGTTCAAGGGCGCGGCGCCGTTCACCCTCGATGTCGCGAGGCTCACCCAGGTTTACTGGGAGACCGGCCAGCAGCTGAAGCAAAACATCGGCGAGGTCCGCGAGCTGGTGCTGCGCGAACTCGCCGCCGGCCGCTCCATCATCGGCGAGTTCGGCCAGGCCTACTGGCTCGACAAGCGCCACGGCTACTCGCCGAACGTCACGGCCTCGCACACCTTCACGCCGGAGTTCTTCAACAGCGCCGGCATCCCCGTGCAGGCCATCCACACCATCGGCGTCGCCAAGGCCTACGACACCAAGGTCGGCACGCACACCTTCCTCACGCAGATGGACGACGCCCTGCCGCTCACGCAGCAGCTGAAGCGGATCGAGTTCGGCACCACCACCGGCCGCCAGCGCATGGTCGGCTGGTATGACGCCGTGGAAAAGGGCGACGCCCTCCGCTACGGCGGCTACCAGGATCTCATGATCAACAAAATCGACGCCCTCACCGGCGCCGACGAGCTGCTCATCTGCACCGCCTACGAGGACGACAACGGCCGCCGCTACGCCCACGTCCCGCGCAACGAAGCCATCCGCCGCGCCCTGCGCGCCATCTACACGAAGCACCCCGGCTGGGCCGAGGACATCTCCGGCGTAAGAAAATTTGCCGACCTGCCGAAAAACGCCCAGCGCTACACCGCCGCGATGGTGCGCGCGCTCATCGAGGTCGCCTATCCGGAAAAGTTGCCCGCCGTGCTGCCCAATCTCCGCTACCTCGGCGTCGGCCCCCTGCCCTCGCAGATCATCAAGGACGTCCCCGCCACCGCCGACCTGATCAAGCTGGGGTAGGTCGCTCCCGCGCGCCCCGCTCGTTTATTCCCGATGGGTTCAATTCCCCGACGCTTGCGTCGGCTTGGTCTCAGGACCGTCCCACTACCTCGCCGTGGCTCCAGATCGAAACACTGGAGCGCGGGCGACCTCGCCCGCGGGTTGTCTGGTCAAATGCCCCGGAGCTGGCTCCGGGGATCTTTACTGGCGGAATCAGCGATCCCGCCCGGCAGACTCAATGCCTGATGCCGGTGACGCCAACGCCCGTTTACAACCCGGCGCTCATCCGCACCATGTTCCAGGCCGAGACCGCGTAGAGCACGACCATCACCAGCGCGCACCCGAGCTTCCCAATTGTTGAAAGCAGGAATCCCACCGCGGCGCCCGCGCCGGCCCGCAGCGACTCGTCGGTCGTCCGCTTGCCGAGCCATTTCTCGGCCGCGATCGCACCGAACATGCTACCGAGCACGAGGGCCGGCATCGAAAAGAACATGCCCGCCATCGCCCCGCCCGCGGCCCCGGCCATGCCCCATTTGCCCCCGCCGGACCATCTTGTCCCGAGGAGCGTGCAGCCAATGTCCGAGACGACAGACAGCCCCCAGAACCCCGCCATCCAGCCGACCGCCAGCCAGGTGAGCGTGTCCGGCAGCAGCCACTTCTGGAAAAGCGCGCCCAGCAGAATAAGCGTTGTCCCGGGCAGGAGAGGGATCACGGAACCCGCCAGTCCGGTCAGGACCAATAGGATGGCGAAGCCCCAAACCAGGATTTCCATGGCCGGAGGACACCGCAGGAAGGCGCCTGGTTGCAAGGTTGGAAGCAGGAGCCCACGATTCCCCTCGCCTCCGTCGCCCCGCCGATTGAACCCACCCGGCCCGAACGCTTCCCGCATCCCGATAATTTGTAATATAATAGATTACAAATTTCCGGGATGCGAACGGGCTTCGTTTCGTCGAGGGCGACCTGGACGGACCGATGGGTTCAGCACGCCCCCTCGTTCGAAAAAGCCCAGCCACCCGACCAGCAGCAGGGTGCGCTCGGCGTCAAGGCAGGCGGTGCGAGCCTTCAGGCAGGTTTGCAATCGCTGGCGCGGCAAGGCCAGCAGACGGGCCAACTGGGCTTTGCTCCCCCGCTTGCGCAGGTGTGGTCGCAACTGGCGGACCAATTCGTTCCACAATGGCGTGTCAGGACCGGGCTGGAGTGTCAGGCTGCGTCGTGTCGCCTCCCGCCGCGGCGGTGACTCCCGCATCCGGCGGGCGGTCGCCGCGGCGGCATCGACCAGATCTTCCACCAGCGAAAATGGGAATGGTGTCGGTCCGTAAACGGCCTGTCGAAGAGTAGCCATGGATAATTTGTAATATAATATGTTACAAATTTCCCGGGCCACCGCGGCAGGGAAACTCGCCTATATTTAGGCGGTCGCCGGGGGCCTATCCGAAAAATCCCTTCACTTCCCGCACGACTCGATCGATGTCCTCGTCGGTCAGGCCGGGGTGCAGCGGCAGTGATAGCACCTCGGTGCAGGCCTGTTCCGTGTGCGGGAGCGAGAGCGAGGCGTCGTGATACGCGGGCTGGCGGTGGATGGGCACGGGATACAACACGCCGCAGAGGATGTCCTGCTTCGCGAGGTGGGCCTGCAATTCGTCGCGCTGCGGCGTGCGCACCACAAACTGGTGCCAGGTGTGCGTCCGGCCCTCGGCGAGGACCGGCAGTTGGAGCGGCGTATCCTTGAGGGCGGCGAGATATTGTCCGGCCATCGCGTTGCGGCGCTGGTTCTCGGCATCAAGCCGGGTCAGGCGCACGCGCAAAATGGCCGCCTGCAGCTCGTCGAGCCGGCTGTTCCGGCCGTTGAGGTCGCTGATGTAGCGCTTGCGCCAGCCGTATTGCCGCAGGAGCCGGACCTGATCAAGCAGGGCCGGATCGGTGCCGGTGACGGCCCCGGCGTCGCCGAAGGCCCCGAGATTTTTCGTCGGATAATAGCTGAACGTGGCCAGCGGCCCCCAGGTGCCGGCCTTGCGACCGCCGACGAGCGAGCCGTGCGCCTGCGCACAATCCTCCATGACGAAGAGATTGTGCCGGGCGGCGAGTGCCATGAGCCGCGGCATGTCCACCGCCAGGCCGTAAAGGTGCACGGGCACGACCGCCTTGATCTTCGGGTCGCGCACGGTCGTGAGCATCGTCTCGAGCGCCGCCACGTCCAGCAGCATGGTGCCGGGCTCGACGTCCACGAACACCGGCTTGGCCCCGGTGGCGACGATAGCGGAGACGGTCGCGGTGACGGTGTTGGCCACGGTGACGACCTTGTCGCCGGGGCCGATGCCGGCCGCGTGCAGGGCGAGCTCGATGGCGTCGGTGCCGTTGGCCACGCCGACCGTGCCGGGCGTGCCGAGCCAGGCGGAGAATTCCTTTTCAAACGCCTCGCCCTCGTGGCCGAGGATGTAGTGACCGCTGAGCATCACGCGCCGGATGGCGGCGTCGATGTCCGCCTGCGCGGCGAGGTAGGAGGCCTTGGGATCAGCGGGGGAAATCTTTTGCACAGGAGGGAACGGAGGGAATGGAGTCAGAGATTGGCGCCGTGGAGGATGAGGCGGGAAACCCCGTCGGTTAGCTTTGGAACATTGAAATTGATGAGCAATCCAACCGGGACATCGAGCAGTTTCATGTAGCTCAGAAGCTGGGCCTTGTGGATGGGCAGGATAGCATCGACCGACTTGAGTTCAACCAATACGCAGCCTTCAACCAATACATCGAAGCGCAATTGTTCCTCCCGGACGAAGCCCTTATAGTTAATGCGCACCATCCGCTGGTTCTCGGTCGAGAGTTTTCTCAGCTCGAGCTCCCGCAGGAAACACCATTCATAGATCGATTCGATCAGACCCGGTCCCTTGTCCTTATGCACCTCGATCGCAGCCCCGATGATTTGCTCCGTCAGACCGTCTGCCTTCTGAAACAGTGAATGCATCCCTCAGTTCTCTCCGTTATCTCCTGTGAAATTCATAGATAGTAACGCAGTTCTTTCCGGTAATAGTCCAGCGTGCTGACCAAGGACTGGCGGATCGTGGTGCGGGGCTTCCAGCCGAGCTTTTTCCCGATGAGCCGGCAGTCGGAATAGTAGTCGCCGATGTCGATCTTCCGGCGGTCGGCGGGAAAGGCCCGGACCGAGAAGCTCCCCTGCCCCGCGACCTTGACCAGCGTCTCCGCGAGGTCGCGCAGGCTGACCTGCCCGACGCCGCCGAGGTTGAACACGCCGCCGACCGCCGCGGGGTGCGTGGCCGCGAGCAAAAACGCCTCCACGGCGTCGTCCACGTAGGTGAAGTCGCGCAACTGCCCGCCGCCCCAGACCTCGATGGGCTTGCCCTCGAGGATCTGCCTGATCCACACGCCGACGAAGGTCTGCCGCGCGTCCTTGATGCGCATGCCCGGGCCGATGGTGTTGGTCAGCCGCAGCACGGTGCTCGGCACGCCGTGCACGGCGCTGTAGAGCAGGTGATACTGCTCGCCCGCGAGCTTGTTGATGCCGTTCACGTCGACCGGCCGCAGCGGATGTTTCTCGTCGACCGGCAGGTAGTCCGGCCGGCCGTAGATCTGCCGGGTGCTGGCGAAGACGACCCGCAGGTCCGGGTTGTGCTTCCGGCAGGCCTCGAGCAAGGTCAGTTGGGCGCGGCAGTTGATCTCGAGGTCCGTCTCGGGATCGGTCATCGAGTCCATGTGGCTCGTCTGGCCGGCGAGGTTGAAGAGGAAATGCTGCCCGCGGAGGAAGGCCGGCAGGCTGTGCCGGTCGCGGACGTCGGAGAGGTTGATGTCCAGCTTCCGCTCGATCCCGCGCACGTTGCGGCGGTTGCCGCCGTATTCCGGGATGAGGCTGTCGAGGATCGTGACTTTGGCGCCCAGGGCGACCAGCGCGCGGGCCAGGTTCGAGCCGATGAAGCCCAGGCCGCCGGTGATGAGCACACGCTTCCCCTTGAAGGCTTTGGCGAATGACTGGCCGGGTTTCATCAATGGACCGTCAGATTTGAAGAGAAACCCGCGGGAAACAAGCGGGAAGAGAAACCTCACCGTTGCTGGCTGCTGCCAGCCCGGTGTTTGTCCGGGCCTGATCGCCCGGCAAAGAAACTTGAAAGCTGAAACCTGAAAACCCAACCAAGGCGGTTTACAGAAGGTAACGGAGGAAACAGAGAAACCATCGTCAGATCCTCCGTTCTCTCCGTTAACTCCTGTGCCATTATTCGGGTCAGAAATCCTGCAGCTTGCCCTCGCCGGCGCCGCGGCCGGGCTCGATGCGTTCCAGCACCTCGCCGAGCAGGTAGATCGAGCCGGTCACGACCACGGTGTCGTCCGGGCCGCCCACCGTGCAGGTGCGGGCGTCGGGGAAAAGGCCCGTGACCGTCGCCCGGTGCAGACGGGGGCGGGCGTCGGCCGGCACGAGTGCGACCAGTTCCTCAAAGGTGCAGGCCCGGGCCTGGTGCGGCGTGACAAGATGCACCTCGGCCGCGTGGCGCAGCACCACCCCGAGGAGCGCCCGCGCCCGGAACTCGCCCAGGGCGGCGGCGATCACGACCGGCCGGCGGCCGGTCTCGGCGACGAGGTTGCGCAGGTTCCGGTCCAGCATCTCGGCGCCCTCGGGATTGTGCGAGGCGTCGAGGATGAGCGGCCGCCCGCCGATGCTCGTGCGCTGCCAGCGGCCGGGCCAGTTGACGTGCGCGAGGCCAAGGGTGAGGTGCGCTTCGGTGGGTGGAACCCGTCCTCCGGACGGGTTCGAAGCGCGTCCGGAGGACGCGCTCCACCTTTCGGCAAACACCCGCACGGCCAGCGCCGCGGTCGCAGCGTTCCAACGCTGGTAGTCGCCCTCGAGATTGGTGGAGGGGTAGCCGGCGATATCTTCGCCGAAAACCTCGCGCACGGAATGCAGCGGCGCGCCCTGCGCGGCGGCGACCTCCCGCACCACCTGTTCCGCCTCGGGCGGCAGGCGGCCCATGACGACCGGCCGGCCGGGCTTGATAATGCCGGCCTTCTCGCGGGCGATCAGCGCAAATGTGCCACCGAGCTCGGCCACATGGTCCAGGCCGATGGAGGTGATGACCGACACCGCGGGTTGCACGACGTTGGTCGCGTCGAGCCGGCCGCCGAGGCCGACCTCGATGATGGCGACGTCCACCTGCTTCCGCTGGAACTGCAAAAAGGCCATCGCCGTCATGAACTCGAAAAAAGTTGCGTGCTCGTCCGTTGCCCAGGCGGCCGCCGTCTGCGCGACGGGCATCAGCTCGTTGGTGTAGGCGAGGATCTCCGCCTCGGTCAGCAGGCGCCGGTCGACCTGCACGCGTTCGCCGAGCTTCACGAGGTGCGGCGAGGTGTAGAGCCCGGTGCGGTGGCCCGCGGCGCGGTAAACGGACTCCAGCATCGCCGCGACCGAGCCCTTGCCGTTGGTGCCGGCGACGTGGATCACCGGGTAACTCCGTTCGGGGTGTCCCAGCGACTCCGCCAGCCGGCGCATGCGGTCGATGCCGAACTTCACCCCGCCCGCCTTGAGGGCGTAGAGATAGCCGGTCACCGCCGGGTAGTCCGGGAGAAGCGGTGACCGAGAACTTCCAACGTCCAACCTTGAACCTTCAACGTTCACCCTCGCCTCCCTTGCGGAGAGCGCGTTTTTTCGCGGTGGTGATGCTGCGGTAGAATATCTTGATCAACTCTTCCGTCTCCTGGATCAGAGGATCGGCCGTGGCCGGAGAGCGCACCAGCGGCACCCGGTGAACCAGGCGCAGCCAGCGCCGGGTTTCCCGCAGCTCCTTCAGGCATATGCTCATCTTGTGCACAAAGTCAGCGGCCGATTCTGCGGCCTGGGCTTCCCCATGATTGGGCATGGGCGAGGTGCCGGACCTCAGCAACTGACCAGCGACATGCAAGCCGGCCGGTGTGCGATGCATCGACTCGGTAAAACGCACAATCGCCGCTGCAAAATCCAGCAACCTCTCCTCCAGATCAAATCCGGGTTTCGGCTCGTCCATTGGTCCGGCTCTTGGAAGTTGGACGTTCGGCGTTGAACGTTGAAAGTTGGGCGGGCTATCCCACGCTCGCCGCCATCGACGGGAACGGGGAGGCGGTCGGGACCTTGTGGAAGTGGTATTTGCGCGCGTGCAGCGCCTGCAGCAGGCTGATCAGGCGGTCGCGCAGCTCCAGGCGGCTGACGATCTGGTCCACCAGGCCGTGCTTGAGCAAAAATTCTGCCGTCTGGAAACCGGGCGGTAGCGTCTGCTTGGTCGTCTCCTTGATGACGCGGGCGCCGGCAAAGCCGATCAATGCACCCGGCTCGGCCAGAATCACGTCGCCCAGGGTCGCGAAGCTGGCGGTCACACCGCCGGTCGTCGGGTAGGTCAGAATGGAAATGAACGGCAGTTTCTTCTCGGCCAGCCGGCCGAGGGCGGCGCTGGTCTTGGCCATCTGCATCAGCGAGAAAATGCCCTCCTGCATGCGCGCGCCGCCGGAGGAGCTCACGATGATGCACGGGGCCTTCCGCTTGATCGCACGCTCGATGGCACGGGTGATCTTTTCGCCGACGGCCGCGCCCATGGCGCCGCCGCAGAACCGGAAATCCATCACGGCGAGCGACACCTCCATGCCGTCGATCTTCGCCAGGCCGCAGAGGACCGCCTCGTTCAGGCCGCTCTCCTTCTCGTATTTCTTGATGCGGTCGGGATAGGCGGCCGAATCCACGAACTTGAGCGGGTCGGCCGACTTCACGTTGGCGTCGAATTCCTCAAAACTCCCCTCGTCCACCATGCTCTTGATACGCTCGCTGCAGCCGATGGGGAAATGGTAGCCGCTCTTCGGCACGACCATGTGGTTGGCCTCGAGGTCCTTGTTGAAGATGATGTCGCCCGAGACCGGGCACTTGGTCCAAAGACCCTCGGTGGTGACCTTTTTCTTCTTGGTCTTGGTGCCGGCCGGGGCGGCCGGAGCGGAAGGCAGTTTGGGTTTCGCGAAATGTGTCATGAGGGTGATCAGCCGTGGCCGAAGGTGACGACGTCGAGGTTCAGCGCCCCGCCCCGGCGAAGGACAGTGGCGCAAGCATTGAGAGTGGAACCGGTTGTAAAAACATCATCGACCAGCACGTAACGTTGAGTCGGATTAATGGTGGCGCCCGGAGCCAAAGCAAAGGCATTTTTCAGGTTCTCCTGGCGCGCGGCGCGATCGAAATGCGTCTGCGACGCCGTATCTACCACGCGGCAAAGCAATTCCTCCACCTGGGCCCCGCCGCCCGCCGCCGCGACGGCGCAATCGGCCAGCAACCGGCTCTGGTTGTAATGCCGGTCATGCAGTTTCCGCGGATGCAACGGCACGGGCACCAACACCGCCCCGCGCAGGTAATCCGCATAGCCCGGCACCGCCGCCATGATGGCCGTGATATCCTCCAGCACATGCAGGCCGTGATGATATTTCAACGCGTGCACCAGCGACCGTCCGGAGCCTTTCAGCAAAACCGCCGTCTTGCCCTGGCTGAACTCCGGCACGAGCGCTTCACAGTGCTCGCACAGCCGGTTTTCCGCCATCTCCCCGAAATACGGATGCCCGCAGGTCGTGCAATGCGGCGCCACGACGATGAACAGGTGTTTCTCACACGCCGGACAAATATGCCGCAGCCGCCCTTCCGCCAGCCCGCCGCAGTGGACGCAACTCCGCGGGAAAACCACGTCGAGTTTGTCGCGCCAGAGATCTTTGACCAGGGATTTCACGAATGGGCCCGGATGCTGGTTTTAACAGGAGGAAACAGAGTGAACGGAGAAAGGAAACCTCTGTTTGCTCCGTTACCTCCTGTGCGATGCATTGTTCAGTAAATCACCTTCACCAGAAACAGTCCCTGCGGCGGGGCGGTTTGCACGGCGGGGATGCGCTGCCGGGTCTTGAGCAGTTCCGCGACCTGCGCCGGCGTCAGCTTGCCGAGGCCGACGTTCACCAGCGCACCGGTCAGGCTGCGCACCATCTTGTAGAGAAAACCATCCGCCTCGAAGGTGAACGTCACCTTCCGGCCGCGCCGGCTGATGTCCAGGCGGCGCAGGTCGCGCACCGTGGTCTCGTAAGTCCGGTCGTTTTCCCCGGAAAACGCCCAGAAGTCGTGCTGGCCGCGCAAAACCTTCGCCGCCGCCTCGACCGCCCTCCAATCCAGTTCGCGGTTCACCGACCAGCACCACGCCGTGGCAAAGGGATCCGCCATCCCGAGAAAGATATGATACCGGTAAACCTTTCCCTTCGCGTCGAAGCGGGCGTGGAATTTCGCCGGCGCCGGCCGCAGCGTGGTCAGCCGGATCGACTTGGGCAGGCCGGTCTGCAGCGCGATGCGGAGCTTGTCCGCGCCATGCTTCCACGCGGCGTCGAAATGAAACACCTGGGCCCGCGCATGCACGCCGGAATCGGTGCGTCCGCTGCCGTGGATGCGGATTTTCTCCCCGAAGGTCTTCGCCAGCTGCCGTTCGACAAGGTCCTGGACGGTGTTGCCGCCCTCCTGGCTCTGGAAGCCGTTGAAATGCGTCCCGTCGTAGGCGCAGACGCATTTCCAGCGGGAGACGGGAGTCGGTTTAGCCACGGATTTCACGGATGATCACGGATGGAAGACGAAGAAGGATTCAGACCCAAACCTTTTTAACCGCTAATCCACGCTAATTGACGCTGATCAAGCGCGACCTTCCGGTTCATCCCATCAGCGGGAATTAGCGTAGATTAGCGGTTAACCCCTTTGGTTTCAGGATCCGGGCTCATCCGCGAGATTCGCGGTTAAAACGCTCCGGCGGCGCCAGAAAAACATTGAGGCGGCCCGCTCCCCGCCCGCAATCTGCCGCCGAGTGCAGACCCCAAGCTACCGCCACATCATCTGGGACTGGAACGGCACCCTGATCGACGACCTCGATTACTGCATCGGGATCATGAATGGTATCCTGCAACGCCGCGGCCTGCCGGAACTCGACCGCGCACGCTACCACGCCGTCTTTGATTTCCCGGTGCGCGATTATTACGCCCGCCTCGGCTTTGATATGGCGAAGGACAGCTTTGAAACCCTGAGCGTGGAATTCATCGGCGCCTACGATGCGCACCGGCTGGAGTGTCCGCTGCAACCCGACACCCTACGCACCCTCGCCGCCGTCCAGGCCGCCGGTCTCACCCAATCCATCCTGTCGGCCTACCGGCACGAGACATTGTTGGATGTCGTCGGCCACTTCGGCCTCCTGCCGCATTTCATCCATCTGGCCGGCCTCGACAACATCTACGCCCACAGCAAGGCCGAACTCGGCCGGGTCCAGCTGGCCAAGCTCGCCCTGCCCCCGCGGGAAATCCTCCTGGTCGGCGACACCGTGCACGACCTGGACGTCGCCCGGGAACTCGGCGTCGACTGCGTGCTCGTCGCCGCAGGCCACCACCCGGCCGATAAACTGCGCCGGCATCACGACCGCGTGCTGAACAGCCTCGCCGAATTGCCACCCCTGCCCGGCCTGTCGCTCCGGGTCTAAGCCACGGAATCGGGCGCCGCTCACAAGGCGCAAAGAGGGAAACGTATCTGTTTTTGCGCTTCTTGTGCTTTCTGTGGCTAAAATTTCTGGGTCAGGTTTCTGCGCTTTCTATCTGAGGCGGCAGTTTCTGATCCAGGTAATCCTGCAAAATCAGGCACGCGGCGCGGGAGTCGACCAGGCCGCTCGCGCGCACGTGGCGCCGGTCCTTCTTGGCGATCGATGACTCCGCCTCATTGCTCGTCAGCGTCTCATCCACCAGATGCACCGGCAGGGCGAACGACGCCTTCAACCGCGCGGCAAAGGCGTCGACTTCCTTCGCCTTGAAGCCGACTGAGCCGTCCATGTTGTAGGGATAGCCCAACACCAGGTCGGTGATGCGCCGCGCCTTGATGAGGTCGCCGAGCTTCGCCCAGCGCACCGCCTCGTCGGCGTCGATCAGCGCCGGCAGCGGCGTGGCGACCCCGATCTCGTCGCCGTGGGCGAGGCCGACGCGCTTCGTGCCGTAATCGATGCCGAGGCAGCGCATGGGATTATCAGACTGTAGGGCGGGGT
>JAQSDJ010000115.1:0-17838 GCA_029945855.1 Lacunisphaera sp. | reverse complement strand
CCCGCCCTACAGTTGCGAAGAACAAGCATGACGTTCACAGAAACTGCCTCTTCGCCGGATCCTGCTTCAGGCGCTCGAGGAGCGCCTTGATGTCCTGGGCGCGGTCCTTCGGGCAGACGAGCGTCGCCTCGGGCGTGTGCACCACGACGAGGTCGCTGCAGCCGACGACGCCGATCAAATGGCCGTCGGTGGAGACCACGATGTTGTGCGTGCCGCCCTCGACCAGGGCATGGCCGCGCAGGACATTGCCGTCCTTGTCCGGGGTGAAATGCTTGGCGAGGGCCGGCCACGCGCCGACATCGTCCCAATCAAAGGTCGCCGGCACCACGACCACGTTGGTGGATTTTTCCATCAGCGCATAGTCCACGGAAACCTTCTTCAGGGTCGGGTAAACCTCGGCGAGCGCCACAGCCCAGCCGCCGGCGGACTGCGCCGCGGCCTCGAGCTTGGCCAGGCCGGCGTAAAGCTCGGCGGCATGCGCCTTGAACGCGGCCTCCACGACCGGGACGCGCCAGACGAACATGCCGGCATTCCAGAAATACTCGCCCGCGGCGAGATAACCCTGAGCGGTCGCCAGGTCGGGTTTCTCCACGAAGCGCTTCACGGCCATCACGTCGCGGCCGCCGACCTGGCGCCAGACGCCCGCCTGCTGGATGTAGCCGAAGCCCGTCTCCGGCGCCGCGGGCTTGATGCCGAGGGTGACGAGGACGTCGGCCGACTCGGCGGCCTCAAAGGCAATGGCGAGCAGCTTGGCGTATTCGGCGGTGTCCTTGATGACATGGTCGGCCGGCAGCATGGCGAAGGCGGCCGTCGGATTGCGCTGCTTGACGAGCAGCATGGCCAGGCCGGTGGCGGCGGCGGTGTCGCGGCCCATGGGCTCGGCGACGATGTTGGCCGCCGGCAGGTCCGGACAGGCGCCACGGCAGCCCTCGAGCTGGGCCTGGGTCGTGATGATGAAGACATTCTCGCGCGGCACGACGCCGGCCACCCGGTCGACGGTCTGGGCCAGCATGGGCTTGTCCCCGACGATGGGCAGCAGGTGCTTGGGGGTGGCTTCGCGGCTTTGGGGCCAGAACCGCTCGCCGCGTCCTCCGGCCATGATGACAACAAATCGTTCAGACATAGGTCGTATACGCCCTATAGGTCCTATCTGCCCCTCGGGGGTCAACCGCGAACTGGGTTTGCCATCCCCGGTCGATGCCTTTGGCTGACCGCCCCATGGACTTTCCCCTCGAAACCGATGTCACGACCGCCGCCCGGTTGCTGCAGGACGGCGCCCTGTTGCTGGATGTCCGCGAGCCCGACGAGGTCGCCACCTGTGCGGTCGCCGGCAGCCGGCCGATCCCCATGCGCCAGATCCCGGAAAACACCGCCGGGCTGCCCCTCGACCGGCAGATTCTGGTGCTTTGCCACCATGGCGGACGCAGCCAGCGGGTGACGCAGTTCCTGCGGGCCAACGGGTTCGCCAACGCCACCAACGTCGCCGGGGGCATCGATGCCTGGGCGGCCGAAATCGACCCATCGCTGGCCCGGTATTAGATTCATACCGGCCAAGTCCTTGTAGGTCGGGCTTTACGCCCGACTGTCTCGGCCATCGTCGGGCATAAAGCCCGACCTACACCAAGGCAGACCCGCGCTTGACTAGTAAGCGCAAGTTCAGTCACAAGTCTCCCCTCACACCACCACTCTATGGGTCAACAACTCAACAAGCACATCAAGAAGAAACGCCGCGTCGCCTATCACAAGCGCCGCAATGCCCGCCTCAAGGCCGCCAGCAAGGCCAAGAAGTAAGGCGCCGGCCCGTTTCGCCCTCCAAGCGCGCGCCCGTTGCGGCGCGCCTTTTTATTATCCCATGATCAAAGTCAGCCTCATCTCCCTCGGATGCGCCAAGAATCTCGTCGATAGCGAGATCATGGTCGGCCACCTGCACCAGGCCGGCATGATGGTCATCCCCGAGGCGGAAAAGGCCGACGTCGTCATCGTCAACACCTGCTCCTTCATCGACTCGTCCAAGGAGGAGTCGATCGGCCACATCCTCGAGGTCCACCAGAACAAGGGGATGAAGAAGCGCCGCCAGGAGCAGAAGCTCATCGTCGCCGGCTGCATGGCCCAGCGGTTCTCGAAGGACCTCGCCACGTCGCTGCACGACGAAGTCGACGCCTTCATCGGCCTCGACCAGGTGACGAAGGTCGCGCCGATCATCGAGGCCCTCTTCGCCAAGGAGCGTCTGGCCAAGGGCGCCAAGGCGGCGCCCGTCAACTTCATCGAGGGCAAGTCCACTTGGATCCCCGACTACGACACGCCGCGCTTCCGCCTCACGCCGGCGCATTTTGCCTACGTCAAGATCGCCGAGGGCTGCAACCATCCCTGCACCTTCTGCATCATCCCGCAGATCCGCGGCCGCCACCGCAGCCGCACCGTTGACAGCGTTGTCCAGGAAGCCCGCCGCCTCGTCAAGGAGGGCGTCAAGGAGCTGAACCTCATCTCGCAGGACACGACCTTCTTCGGCATGGACACCTGGGAGCAGCGCCCGAACCCGCGCACCCCGGTCGACTCCTCGCGCGGCACCGCCCTCACCACCCTTCTCCGCGAGCTCAACGCCATCGAGGGCGATTTCTGGATCCGCCTGCTCTACACGCACCCGGCCCACTGGAGCGACGAACTCATCCGGACCATCGCCGAGTGCCCGAAGGTCGCCCGCTACATCGACATCCCGCTGCAGCACATCAGCGACAACATGCTCGGGCGCATGCAGCGCGAGACGAGCGGCGACTACATCCGCGACCTCATCAAGCGCATCCGCGCGGGCATCCCCGGCATCGCCGTCCGCACCACCTTCATCGTCGGCTTCCCCGGCGAGACCGACGCCGACGTGGCCGAGCTCTGCCAATTCATCAAGGAGACGAAGTTCGAGCGCCTCGGCGTGTTCCGCTACTCCCAGGAGGATGGCACACGCGGCGCGAAGATGCCCGACCAGATCGCCCCCAAGGTGAAGGAGGCCCGCTGGCACCAGCTCATGGCGCTGCAGCAGGAGATTGCCGCCGAGGTCAGCAAGAGCCATGTCGGCCAGACCCTGAAGGTCCTCGTCGAGGAGCCCGGCGTCGCCCGCGGTGAAGCCGACGCCCCCGATATCGACGGCCGCGTCTACGTGCCGAAGAGCCTCCCCGTCGGCCGGTTTGTCGAGGTGAAGATCACCGGCTACCAGGACTACGATTTGCTCGCCCTGCCCAAGGGCGAAAAGCCCGCCGAGTTCAAGGTCGCCAAGCAGGCGCAGTGAGCCGGATCAACGATCCCTACCTCACAGGAGGCAACGGAGAGAACAGAGGTCAGGGATCGGAACCCTCGGTTCCCTCCGTTTCCTCCTGTTAAATCCGTATGCAGTTCAAGCCTTGCTGTTCGCCAGCACAAACTTCCCGATGATCCCGTCGAAGGAGCCGTTGGTGAAGAAGACCACGAGCTGCGGCCGGTCGGTGATCTCGGCGATGTTTTCCTGAATGATCTCCAGCAGGTCCGCGTTGGTCGGCGCCGTGTGGGCCTCGACGCCCTGCGTCGCCAGGTGCTGGCTGACGGCCTCGGTGTCGAAGCGCTCATCCGCCTGCAGCTTGTCCACCCCGGCCACCGCCCCCAGGTAAACCACGTCGGCCAGCGCCAGCGCGCGCATGAACGCCGCCTGCATGATCTTCGTCCGCGACGTGTTGCTGCGCGGCTCGAAGGCGGCATGGATGAGGTGCCCCGGGTAACGCGCCCGGAACGACTGCAGCGTCTCCGCCAGCGCCGTCGGGTGGTGGCCGAAATCCTCGATGACCTTCAGCCGCGGCGTGTCGACCAACAGCTCCTGCCGGCGCTTCACGCCGCGGAAGCGCGCGAGGCAATCCAGCTTGAGGATCGTGGGATCGTCCGTAGGTCGGGCTTTATGCCCGACACTCCCCGATGTCGGGGGTAAACCCCGACCTACATCGGATGCAATCGCCAACCCCGCCGCGCACGCCGCCATGGCGGCGTTGCGGGCGTTGAAGAGCCCGGGCTGCGCCCACTTCACCTCGGCCCACAGCCGACCCTGCCAGAGCAACCCAAAGGTCGCGCCGCCGGCGTTCTCGCTGAAATCGACGATCTGCAGGTCGTTTTTGTCCCCGGTGCCGACCCGCACGACGCGCGTCCACGCCAGCGGGCCCAGCGCCGCCAGGTTGGTGTCGTCGCCGTTGAGCACGATCCAGCCGTTGCGCGGCACGATGCGCGTCAGGTGGAGGAACGTCCGCTGCACGTCCTGCAGGTCGCGGAAGATGTCGGCGTGGTCGAACTCGAGGTTGTTCAGCACCGCGATGTGCGGCGAGTAGTGGATGAACTTGCTGCGCTTGTCAAAAAACGCGCTGTCGTATTCGTCGCCCTCGATGACGAAGGGATCCTCCAGCGTGCCAAGGTTGGCGCCCTCCGGCGGGTCGAGCGGCACGCCGCCGATCAGGTAGCCCGGGTCGCGGCCGTTCTCGCGCAGCAGGAAGGCCGTCAGCGCCGTCGTGGTCGTCTTGCCGTGCGTGCCGGCGACGACGATGTTGCGGCGGAGCGAGAGGATCGAGTCGTGGAGCAGCGCCGGCAGCGAGGTGGCCGGGATGGCGCGGGTGTCGAGCAGCCACTCGACCTCGGGATTGCCCCGGGACATGGCGTTGCCGATGACAACGAGGCTGGGCGCCAGTTTTTCCAGCCGCAGGGGATCGTAGCCCTCGTGGAGCGTGATGCCCGCCGCGGCCAGCACGGTGCTCATCGGCGGATAGATGCCCTGGTCGGCGCCGAGCACCTCATGGCCGGCGGCGCGCGCCAGCAAGGCCGCGTTGCCCATCGCCGTCCCGCATATGCCCATGAAGTAAATCCGCATCCCCCAGAATTGAACCCGGAATCGCCGCCGGCCAATCCCAATTTTGTTCGCCACCACCGCCCTGCGAGGCAAGCTGACCAAGCGCACCCCACCCCGATGTCCCTCCGCCGACGTTTCCCCCTCCTGGTCGCCTGCCTGCTGGTGGCAGGATCCGGCCGCAGCGCGGCCCAGACCACGCCCGGCGCCCCGGTGCAGCTCGACCGCTTCGTCGTCACGCCCAGCCATTTCAACCTGACCGACGGCGGCGCCGGCTCGCCCGCGACCCTGACGCAGCGCGACCTCGAGGCCCTGCCCCAGGTCGGGGAGGACCTGTTCCGCTCCATCGCCCGGCTGCCCGGCGTGGCGGCGGACGACTTCACCGCCAAGTTCTGGGTCCGCGGCGCCCCGCAGCGCCAGCTCCTGGTGCGCCTCGACGGCGCCGACCTGCTCGAACCCTTCCATCTCAAGGACGTCGACGGCGCGCTTTCCATCATCGACCTGCACGCCATCAGCCGGCTCGACCTCATGACCGGCGGCTTCACCGCCGACTACGGCAACGCCGCCGCGGGCGTCCTCACGATGGAATCCCACACCGCCACCCGCGCGGCGCCGGCCGTTGCGCTCGGGCTCAGCCTCACCGGCATGCGCGCCGGCACTGCGGGGACCTTCGCGTCGGGGGCGGGCCGCGGGCTCGCCAGCATCCGCCGCGGTTACCCGGACATCGCCCTGAAGGTGGAGGGACGCGAGGACGAGATCTATCCCCGCTACTGGGACGCCTACGCCAAGATCGAATACGACCTCACCCCGGCGCACACCGTTTCCCTGCACGTGCTGCACTCGACCGACACCCTGCGCGTGCTCGATGACAACGGCCCGGAGTTGCGCAGTGGCTACGACAGCGACACGATCTGGGCCCGCTGGCGGGCGCAGTTCGCCGACGGCCTGAACGCGGAGACGGTGCTCGCGAACGCCTGGCTGACCTGGCACCGCGACGGCAACGGACTCTACGGCAACCGCTACGCGATCAACCTCCGGGACCGGCGCTCGCTCCAGACCACGCGCCTGCGCCAGGACTGGAGCTATGCGGCCAACCCCAGGCTGTTCCTGCGCGGCGGCTGGCAACTCGAGCGGGGCCTCGCCGATTATTCCTACCACCTCTACCGGGAGGATCCGGTCGTGACCGGCGGCGTGCTCGTCGCCCGGCCGCGCACCATCGAGTTGGCACCACAGGCCAAGGACAACGGACTCGGGCTCTTCCTCGCGCCGCGGATCGCCGCCACCTCCGCCCTCACCGTCGAGCCCGGCCTGCGCTTCGACCGGCACTCGGTCAGCGGCGACGACGAGTTCAGCCCGCGGCTGAACGTCGCCTGGGCCGCCGGCCCCCGCCGCACGCTCCGCGCCGCGTGGGGCCGCTACCCCCAGTCGCAGGGCCCGCACGAGCTGCCCGTGCAGTTCGGCGAAACGACCTTCCAGCGGGCCGAACTCGCCGAGCACCGCGTGCTCAGCCTGGAACAGCGGCTGGCCGCGGGCCTGAGCCTGCGCCTCGAGGCCTACCAACGCGTGACCCGGCACCCGCGCTCGCACTGGCTGAACCGCTACGACACCTACAACGTCTTCCCCGAGGCCCAGACCGACCGCATTCTCCTCGCGCCGGATCGCGCGCGCGCCGAGGGAATCGAGCTGATGCTGCAGCGGCGCAACGCGGGGCCGTTTGCCTGGACGGTCAGCTATGCCTTGTCCCGCGCCCAGGAGATGACGGGCCCCGTCACCCTGCCCGGCCTGCGCGACCAACGCCACGCCTTCTACGCCGACCTGACCTACACGCCCAGCGCCCGCTGGAGCTTCAGCGCCGCGTGGCAATACCACACCGGCTGGCCGGTCACCGACCTGAGTTTTTCCCTCGTCACGCTCAACAATGGCTCGCGCGCCACCGTGCGCAGCTTTGGGCCGACCCTCGGCTCGCGCCTGCCGGCCTATCACCGCCTCGACCTCCGCGCCGCGCGCACCATCGTGCTGCACCATGGCGTGCTCAAGGTCTTTGTCGACGTCTTCAACGCCTACGACCAGTCCAACGTGCTGGCTTACGACTACGCCACCAGCTCGAGCGGCGGCGTGCTGACCGTCAAGCGCTCATCCCGCGAGTTGCTGCCGCTGCTGCCCAGCGCGGGCATCAGCTGGGAAATCTAGCCCGGAAATTTCACAGACTTCGATGCCCGACCCACACACCCCGTCGCTCCGCGCCACCCCTCTTCATAGAGGGGACGCAAGGCATCGCTGTCGGAAATCCCCTCTGGAGAGGGGTGCCCGCAGGGCGGGGTGTGGAGTTAACGTTCGCCAGCCGGTGAAATTTTCGGGCTCGCCGGCCACCCCCGCCCCCTGCCTTTCCATCCCATGAATACCCTGACCGCCTCCCTGTCCCGCCGGGCCGCCACCTTGGCCGCCTTTTTTTGCCTCGCCCAACTCGCCTCCGCCGAGGCCATCAAGCCGGACCAGCCCGTCGCCCTCTGCAACGGCCGCGACCTGACCGGCTGGGTGCCGGTGGCCAAGGAGGGACCGCCGCCAGCCGATACCTGGCAGGTGGTGGATGGCGTCATCAAGTGCACCGGCCAACCCGCGGGCTATATCCGCACCGCCGCCCGCTACCGGGACTACCGGCTGACGGTCGACTGGCGCTGGACCGGTCCCGCCCTCGTTGACGCCCAGGGCAAGCCGCGCAACCGCAACAGCGGCGTCCTGCTGCACACCCAGGCCCCCGACGCCATCTGGCCGCGGAGCCTGGAGGCCCAATTGATGGAGACGAACGCCGGCGACTTCTACGTCATCGGCGGCGTCGAGACCGCCGAGCACGCGCGGATCGTCGCCGCGGCCGTGACCGCAGCTGGCACCGACGAGAAGGCGCTGAATTCCGCCCGCAACAACCGCCGCACCCCGAAGGCGCAGAGCTCTTCTGAGAAGCCCACCGGCGAATGGAACACTTACGACATCACCTGCGCCGGCGACACCGTCATCGTGCGCGTCAACGGCGTGGAGCAGAACCGCGCCACCGGCGTCACCGTCCGCGAAGGCCACATCTGCCTCCAGTCGGAGGGCGCCGCCATCGAGTTCCGCAACGTCAGGCTCGAGCCGCTCAACTGAGCCAGATCCATGAATTTGAACCACAGATGAACACGGATCCACACAGATATTTGAAGCATCGCAAAAAGGGCCCGGGCTCTTTGGAAATTCCAAATAGAGCGTGCCCGCGAAAGTCCTGGTTGTTGCTTAAGCCCGGTGGGCATCTGTGTTCATTGGTGTTCATCTGTGGTTTTCCACTGAATTTCTCCGGCTAATCCCCCACCCCATCCCCCCATGAAACCACACTCCACCCCGTTCCGGGGCTTCACCCGCCGCGAATTCCTCAAGGCGAGCGCCGCCGCCTCCCTCCTGCCTCTCATCGGGTCGGCCGCCCCCGGGCTGACCACCGGCTCCGACCGCCTCCGCATCGGCCTGGTCGGCTGCGGCGGTCGCGGCATCGGCGCCGTGCGCAACTGCCTCGCCGCCGACCGCTCCGTGCAGCTCGTCGCGCTCGGCGACGCCTTCGCCGACCGGGTGGAGGCCGCGATGAACAACTTCACGGTGGGCGTCCCCGGCGGCAACAATCCCCGCCCGCCCCTGCCGGCCGACCAGTTCGCGGTGACGCGCGAGCGCTGTTTCACGGGCTTCGACGCCTACCAGCAGGTCATCAATTCCGGCATCGACCTGGTGCTGCTCGTCACGCCGCCCCATTTCCGTCCGCTGCACCTCAAGGCCGCGTTTGAGGCCGGCCTGCATGTGTTCGCGGAAAAACCCGTGGCCGTCGATCCCGCCGGCGTGCGGCTGGTCATGCAGCTGGCCGACCTGGCCAGGCAGAAGAACCTGGCCTTTGTCGCGGGCACGCAGCGGCGGCACGCCGCCGATTATCTCGAGACGATGGCGCGCATCCGCGACGGGGCCATCGGCGACCTGACCGGCGGCCAGTGCTACTGGATGCAGGAAGGCCTCTGGCACCGCGGCCGGAAGCCGGAATGGAGCGAGATGGAATACCAGATGCGCAACTGGCTCTACTTCACCTGGCTCAGCGGCGACCACATCGTCGAGCAGCACATCCACAACATCGACATCATGAACTGGGCCTTCGGCGGCCCTCCGGTCAAGGCCACCGGCATGGGCGGCCGCCAGAGCCGCACCGACCCCATCTACGGCGACGCGTGGGACCATTTCTCCGTCGAGTTTGAATATGCCAGCGGCGCGCGGGTGCAGAGCCTCTGCCGCCAGGCGCCCGGGACCAGCCACCGCGTGGGCGAACGCCTCGTCGGCACCCGCGGCACCGCCAACCCCGCCGGCCAGATCAACGGCGAGAACGCGTGGAAGTTCTCCGGCGAGCAGATCAACCCCATGGATCAGGAGCACATCGACCTGATCCGCAGCATCCGCGCCGGCCAGCCGCTCAACGAAGGCCGCCAGGTCGCCGAATCGACGCTCACCGCCATCCTCGGCCGGGTTTCCGCCTACACCGGCCGCGAGGTCAATTACTCGTGGCTGCTGAACGCCTCGAAGCTCGACCTCACGCCGCCCGCCTACGCCTGGGGCGACGCCCCGCCCGTGGAGATCCCCGTCCCCGGCGTCACGCCGCTGGTCTGATCGCGGATCATGCCGTTGAGGTGGGTGGAACCGGTCCTCCGTGACCGGTTTGCCTTGGCGTGCGTCCAATAACCGGTCCGGAGGACCGGTTCCACCTACATGTTTCCGACTCAGAGGGGATTATTCGGCTGCTGTAATGTGGGAGGGGCTTTACGCCCCGACTTCATGCGCCGCCGGTAGCCAATCGGGGCATAAATCCCTCCCACCTTTTTTCCGCCCCCCGCCACGCCTCACATCAGGCTCATCGGATCGACATCCAGGACCTGGGAAACATCGTCCGGCCAGTTGACCGTGGCCTGGAGCTTCACCAGTTCCGGCACGACCTTCGTCGCGCGCGCGCAGAAATACCAGACCTGGAAGCGATACTCGTCCTTCGACTTCTCGATGGGCGACGGCACCGGCCCGCGGATCTCCACGGCGGCGCCGAGGGACTTCTCGACCTGTTTCACCCAGTGCTCGGCGAAGAACCGGATCTTTTCCGGATTCGGCCCGCGGAAAAGATGGTGGACCAGGTGCCGGTAGGGCGGATAATTGAACTTCTTCCGCACGGCCAGCTCGGCCTCGGCAAAGCCGTTGAAGTCGACGCGTTTCGCATACTGCACGGCGTCGGCTTTCGGCGTGAAGGTCTGCACGACGACCTCGCCCGCCCGGTCGCCGCGTCCCGCCCGGCCGGCCACCTGCACGATCAGCTGGAACGTGCGCTCGTTGGCCCGGAAGTCCGGCACGTGCATCGACAGGTCGGCGTCGACGAGCCCGACAAGCGTCACGTTCGGGAAATCGAGCCCCTTGCCGATCATCTGCGTGCCGATGAGCACGTCGATCTTGCCGGCGCGGAAGTCGCCCAAAATCTGCCGGAACCGGTGTTTTTTGGACATCGTGTCCGTGTCCATGCGCTCGAGCCGCGCGCGGGGCAGCACGCGCCGCACCGCCTCCTCGACGCGCTGCGTGCCGAGCCCGCGCCAGCGGATGTCGGGCGCGGCGCAGCTCGGGCACACCGCCGGCGCGCCACGCTGGAAGCCGCACAGGTGGCACTTCAGCGTCTCGTCGGCCCGGTGGTAGGTCAGCGCCACGCTGCAATGCGGACATTCCTCCACGTGCCCGCACTTCCGGCAGATCATGCTCGAGGAGTAACCGCGCCGGTTGATGAACAAAATGATCTGCTCCTTTCGCGCGAAACGCTGGTGCATGTGGTCCACCAGCAGCCGGGACAAAGTCACCATGCCACGCGTCCGCATCACTTCAACGCGCATGTCCACGATGTGGATGTCGGGCAGCTTCTTGTCGTCCACCCGCTTCAGCAGCAGGTCCAGCCGGTATTTGCCCGCCTGGACGTTGGCGAACGACTCCAAGGACGGCGTCGCCGAACCGAGCAGGCAGACGGCATTGGCGAGCTTGGCCCGGTAGACCGCGACGTCGCGGCCGTGGTAGCGCGGCGTCTCGTCCTGCTTGTAGGCCGGCTCGTGCTCCTCGTCGACGACGATGAGCCGCAGGTCGCGCACCGGGGCGAACACCGCCGAGCGCGCGCCGACGACCACCCGCGCCTGTCCGGTTGCGAGGGCGGTCCAGCCGTCGAGCCGCTCGCCCTCGCTGAGGTGACTGTGCCAGACGACCGTCTGGTGTCCGGCCGACTGAAAGCGTCCGCGCAGCCGCGCCACGGTCTGCGGCGTGAGCGCCACCTCGGGCACGAGGTAGATCGCGCTGCCGCCCGCGGCCAGCACCTGCTCGACCGCCCGGAGATAAACTTCCGTCTTGCCCGAGCCCGTGACCCCGTGCAGCAGGTGCACGGCGAATTTCTTCTTCACCAAGCTGTCGCCGACCGATTTCACCACGGTGGCCTGCTCGTCCATGAGCTTCGGCGGCAGGCCGGTGACGATCTCGCCGCCGGTCCAGTTGTCGGGATAGGCGACCCGCTCCACGTGGCGCGTCTCCTCGCGCACGAGGCCGCGCTTGAGCAGCGCGTTGGTGACCGCGGCGGTCGAGCCAAGGCGCGACAGGACGAGGGATTTCTTCACCGGGTGGAACTGCTGCGCAAGGAAATCGACCAACCGGGCCTGTTGCGGCGCCTTTTTGCGGAGCGCGGCCAGCACGTCGGCGGCGACCGGGCCCGCGAGGCTGAGATATTTTTCGGACTTGAGCTTGGCATCGCCCCGCACCGCAGCGGGAATCATCGTCTCCAGGACGCTCTCCATGCGGGCGGCGTAATAGGTGTGCATCCAGCGCGCGAGCTCGAGCAGGTCGGGGGTCAGCGCCGGGAAGTTGTGCAACACCGCGCTGACGGCCTTGAGCTTCGCCACCGGCACGTCGGGCACGGCGTCGACCTCGGTGACGAGCCCGAGGTGCGAGCGGTTCAAGATCGGCACGCGCACGAGCGAGCCGGCCTGCAGGTGGGTGCGCAGCGATTCCGGCACCTGGTAGTGCAGGAGCTTGTCGAAACCCGCCAGCGGCTGGACACCCACGATCATCCGCCCATCAGACCGGTCCGGGCGGCGTGAGTCAACAGGTAGGGCGAGTCGTCCCGACGAGCCGCGCTCGCCCATGCGGCTTATCCGGAGGATTCGCCCTACCATACTTTGCTTTTGACAGTCCGCGGCCCCCGGCCCGACATTGCTCCGGTGAGTGTCGTCATCGCCCGGGAAAAATTCCAAGCCTACCTCGCCCAAAAGGGCCTGCGGGTGACCAACCAGCGGCTGGCCATCTTCGACGCGGCCTTCGCCCAGAAGGAGCATTTCACCGCCGAGCAGCTGCTCGACCGGGCCCGCGCCATCGACGACTCCGTGTCGCGCGCCACCGTCTACCGCACGCTGCCCCTGATGACCGAGAGCCACATCCTCCGCGAGGTGGACATCGGCTCGGGCGAGAAATTCTACATGCCGGCCGGCACCGGCGGCACCCAGGTCGCACAGGTGGTCTGCGTGGACTGCGACAAGATCTATGAGATCAGCGCCCCGTTCATGGAATGGTATGGCAGCACCGTCTCGCTCAAGCTCGGCCTCAAGCCCATCTCGCAGCGCCTGCAGGTCAGCGCCCACTGCATCGCCTTCCGCCAGACCGGCCGCTGCCCGAACCGGACAAAAAAGTAGGCCCGATGCTTTCCGATTCCGATTTGACAGGAGGAAACGGAGCAAACGGAAGACTGATTCCTCTCCCTTGCCTCTGTTGCCTCCTGTGAAAACAAGTATCACCGAGTAACGATGTCCACCAAGCCCAAGCACGACCCGCAGTTCGAGATCGAGTTTTTTGAATCGGTCCATCGCCGCTGCCCGGACTACCTGGAGGTGGTCGGCCTGCTCGGCGGGCTCTACACGCGGGTCGGGCGCATCACCGACGGCCTGAAGATGGACCGCAAGCTTGTCCGCCTCGACCCCGAGAATCCCACGGCGCACTACAACCTCGCCTGCAGCCTCGCGCTGTGCCGCAAGCGTCCGGACGCGCTCCGCTCGCTGCGCCAGGCCCTCGCCCTCGGCTACGACGACCTCGACTGGATGCGCCAGGATCCCGACCTGGAAATCCTCAAGGACGATCCCGAGTTCCTGCAACTGCTGCGCCAGCTGAAGCCGCAGAGTTAGCCGCGTAAGAGCCCAGCTGAATATCGATCCGGCTGCGGCTTGATTTGTAGGTCGGGGTTTATCCCCGACGTGTCGGGCGTAAAGCCCGACCTACACCAAAACAATTCGCGTCATTCGCGGGAAACCGACTGCCTCGTTCCGGCTGATCCGTCCGGCGGCCGGGTTCCACCGTTAATTGCGCAAACCGAACACCTGCTGGAGCATCGTGGTCAGGTCGCCACCGGGAACGTAGCCGGCGCCGCTTTTCTTCGCGAGCGACTTGCAACGGGCGGCGCGCAGGGCGGCGGCTTCCACCGAGACGATCCGTGCCGTGTTCGGGCGCATCGCCATGACGTCCGTCGGACCGAGCGGGGTCCACGCGAAGGGCAGCCCCGTGGCATTGCACTCGATCTCCCACCCCGCCACCGGACCGGCGGGCAGCGGCCGGCGGAGCAGCGCCGGGTAACGGGTGATGAAATCCGGCACGCGGCTGGTCGCCACGCGCACGCGCACGACGGCGCGCATCCGGTCGAAGTATTCCTGAAAGTTGTCCACCCGGCCCGACCGCCACTCCCGGAGAAAATCGTTCGCGTCGATGCCCAGCAGGTTCATGCCGTTATACGCGCCGTGCTCGTTGGGGCTGCCGAATTTTCTCCACTGATACCACGAGGAGAAATTGCGCGTCGCCAGCAGGCCGATCTCGAAGTGCAGGTGCGCGCGGTCCTTCGGGATGGCGTAGCCGCCGGCGCTGCGGCCCATCAGGCCGAGGACCTGCCGGCGCGCGACCCGCGTGCCGGGGGCGAGGCCCGGCTCGATCCGCGCGAGGTGCGCGTAGAGCGTGTAGACGCCCGGGGAAAGGTCGGGGTGCTCGAGGACGACATAGCGCCCGTAGCTGCTGTTGCCGGCGGTTGCGTTCACGTGGCGCACGATGCCGTCCATGGCCGCGGTGACCTTGTCCGCCGCCTCGCCGCGCGAGTCGCGAGCCACCGGGCGGATGTCGAGCCCCTCGTGGAACTGCGTGCCGTTGCTGCGCACGCAGCCGAACAGGCCCGACTCGGGCTCACCCGATACCGTCGGCTGCACCCAGGCTTCGTGGGATTTGCCCTGCTCCCACGCGCGGCTGGGAGTCGGCCAGCTGAACTCGATGCGCTGGGCGGAGGCGGGCATCGCCCCCAGCAAGACGAACAGCAGCCAAGCAAACGGATTTTTGGGCCACGAAAAGGCACGAAAAGAGTTCACCCTGCCCGCGCAGATGTTCCGCGCGCTTATAGGCGCGACGCAGATGCTCGCAGCCTCCGGAGATTTTTGCGCCTCTTTGTGGCTGGCATGGTGTCTCGGAAATAACTTTGCGCAATTCGTGAGCTGTAGGTCGGGGTTTATCCCCGACAGGGTGCGCGATGTCGGGCATAAAGCCCGACCTACATTCGAAGTTCTGACCCTGGCTTGGTGGCTGTGACCGCTGGTCATCAAATGCAGGTGAGAGATGAAGAGTGTTTAGCGCGTCTGCCGTTTGGTGAGGTCGGCCGAGGTGCGTTTCAGGCGCTCGACCAAGGGCGGCAGGTTGACGTCGTCCACCTCGACAAAGATGAGCATTCCACCCTGCCCCATGACCTCATCGATGCGGCGGGCCCCGGCGGGCTGGTCGTTGAACGCCAGCACCAGCCGCCGGCCCTGATTGCCGGCCGTCAGCCGGTAAAGGTCGCGCGCAGCGGCCGGCGTGAACCGGATCATCATGCACCAGCCGAGTTTTACCCGGATGAGTTCGGCGTCGATGATGTCGGTCTCGACGAAGACCGGCTTGGGGTTGATCGTGAGGTCGAGCTTGCTGATCGGGAGTTGGACCGGCAGGCCCGCCTCGCCGGGCCGGGCCTCCAGGAAAAAACGCGCGACCAGCGGGTCGTTCATCGGGTCCGGCAGTTTCGTCTGGCAACCGGAGACCAGCAGCAGGCCGAGGAGCAGGGCTACCAGGTGGAGCGCGGCCACCGGACGTGCTCGCAACCCGTCCGGCCTGTCCGCCATAGGCTTGGCGACGGCGGAAGGACGGGTTCCACCATGTAGTGCGAGTAGATTCATCTCACCCCACCTTTACGGCGGATTCGAAAGCCTCAAGGATTTCCGCGCCGATGGCGTCGGCCACCAGCCGGCCGCGGTCGGTCAGGCTGATGCGCCCCTCGACCGTGG
This sequence comes from Lacunisphaera sp., assembly GCA_029945855.1. Lineage (GTDB taxonomy): Bacteria > Verrucomicrobiota > Verrucomicrobiia > Opitutales > Opitutaceae > Lacunisphaera. Next base: position 2,607 of record JAQSDJ010000115.1, on the reverse strand, counting down.
CCTTCAGCAGCCCGGCGAACAACAGCTTGGGTAGCAAGTCCTCCAAACCCGTCCAGCGGGGGGTCGGGAACCGTCGGCGCAGTCGCGGCAACGAGACGCCTTCGTTCATGCGCAGGCCGAAGATCACCGCGTCGGCGGCGAGCAGGTCGTTGGTCAGGGCCGTGCGCTCGGCCGTGGCGCGCCGGCCGGCGGCGACGTCCGCCAGCCACAGCCCGAGGTCGGGCGGGTTGTTGGCGCGCCAACCGGCGTGCTGCGACGCCGCCGACGGCCCGAGGCCCACCCATTCCTGCATGCGCCAGGTGTTGAGGTTGTGCCGGCTGGCATGCCCGGGACGCGCGAAATTAGACACCTCATACTGCGCGTAGCCGGCCGCGTTCAGGTAGTCCCACGTGCGCTGGTAGAAGACCGCTTCCTTGTCCACGTCCAGCTTCACCTTGCCCTGCGAAAGCTTGATCCACATCGCCGTGTCCTCCTCGAAGGTCAGGCAGTAGGTCGAGACATGGTCGGGGGCGAGGCGCATGGCCTCGTCGAGGTCCGCCCGCCACTGCGTCTCGGTCTGCCCGGGCAGGGCGAACATCAGGTCGAGGTTCACGCTGGGAAAACCCTGCGCGCGGATCAGGTCGTAGGCGCGGTGGATCTGCTTCGCGGTGTGCTGGCGACCCAAGGCATCGAGCATCGCGTCGTCAAAACTCTGCACGCCCATCGAAATGCGGGTCACGCCGAGCTCCTTGAGCGCCTTCAAGCGGTTGTCGGTGACGGTTGAGGGCGCCATTTCGACCGACCACTCCGCCGGCTGGCCGCCGCAATAGAGCAGCATGATGCGGCCGAGGCGCTCGATTTCCGCCGCCCGCAGTATTCCCGGCGTGCCGCCGCCCCAGAACGCGGTCGTCACGGGCCGCCGGCCCTCCGCCGGGCTGCACGAATGGGTCCACTCCACCAGGCCTGCTTCCGACTCCACGCCATCGAGATAGTGCTTCACGGCGTCGCCCTTGGGCACCGTCTGGTAGAAGGCGCAGAAATCGCACGTCGTCGCGCAGAAGGGCACGTGGACGTAAACGCCCAGCTCCGGCGGGGGGGAGGCCGCCTGCGCTTTTTCTTGCCCTGTGGGGAATCCGGCCATTATGAAAGTTGTCAATTTACGAACTGCCAACGGCCTACGTGGCCCGGGCGGCTCACCCTTCCAAATGCACAAGACTCCCTTCCTTCACGCGAGCAGAATTTTCCCGGCCATGGCCGTGGCCTTCCTCCTGCTGCTCGCCGGCTGTAATTTCACGATCACGAACCTGACGCCGGACACCGTCCCGCAGAATCCTTCGCAGATCTACACCATCACGGCCAGCTTCCACCCCACGTCGAAGCGGGTGGTGACCTCCAGCATCGCGCCGCGCATCATCATCGACGGGCGCAGCTACCCGATGGCCAAGAGCAACGTCAACGGCGACGTCTGGGAGTTCGACTACCAGCTGCCCGTCGGCCGCACCAACGCCTCCTACTACTTCCTCTGCGACTACCTGATGGAAGACCAGGTCGGCCGACCGACCGAGGTCTACTCGGAGCTGCAGACGATGAACATCGCCGGCCGCTACGTCATCCGGTCCGAGGCCACGCGCGCGCCGGTCGGCTCGCGCGTCAGCGTCCTCGGCGCCGGCTTCAACACCGCGGACATCGTCTATTTCAACCAGTCGCCCACCCGCACCGTCTTCGAGTCGCCCAGCTCGCTCAGCTTCTTTGTCCCGCCGGTGGCGCCCGGTCACAGCTACAACCTCACCGTCACCGGCCCCGCCGGCACGCTCGAGGTCGGCACCTTCCGGGTCGACGCCATCAGCTTCCAGGTGACGCCCGCGGCCCTCGCGCTGCGCACCGGCGAGCAGCAGGCGCTGACCTTCACCATCCCGCAGGCCGCCCCCGCCGGTGGCATGCTGATCGACGTCACGACCGACGTCCCCGCCAGCATCATCATGCCCGAGGTGATCGTCCCGGCCGGCCAGATGAGCGTCACGGTCCCCGTCCAGGGCGGCAACCCCGGGGTCGGCTCGCTCTTCTTCCGCAGCAGCGCCGGGGAAAGCGCCGTGTCCGTCACGGTCATCGCGAAATAACCGCGAGCGCTCTTCTCTTTTCTCCAAGGCGCGCCGCGAGGCGCGCCTTTTTCCTGGCGGCTGACCGCAAATGAAATGTAGGGCCGCCGCTTGACGGCGGGCCGTTCCGCGAGCGAACCACGGCCCGGCGACCAGCGCCGGCCCTACACTTGCAGTCGCACCGATCCCCCCGTCCCCACGATTCACTTGCGGCGGCCGGCCGCGGTGGTCACAAACGAAGCTCCCGTTGGCGCTACGCCAACACCGCCCCGTCCGCCATGCCCCTCCCCTCCGCCTGTTCCCGCCGTGATTTCCTGAAAACCTCGCTGGCCGCGTCGTCCCTGTTCGTGCTGCCACGCTTCGCCATCGGCCAAGAAGGCCCCGCGCCCGGCCGCAAGCTCAACCTCGCCTTCATCGGCGCCGGCGGCATCGCCGACGTCGCCTTCGCCGGCTGCGAGGGTGAGAACTTCGTCGCGCTGTGCGACGTGGACGACGCCCGCGCCGCCGAGGCCTACGCGAAGTATCCCTCGGC
>JAQSDJ010000114.1:24822-34841 GCA_029945855.1 Lacunisphaera sp. | reverse complement strand
AATATCCGGGATAATCCTCTCGAAATCACACTCCTACTGCATGGATACGGCTAAGATTACAGTCCGGGGACGGAACGGTGGCTAAACCGTGATCCAATTGAAGAAGAAGGTGGCATCAAGCCGTGCTTTCATGACAGATCGTGGGCAAGGAGTAACGGGGGATATCCGCGAAGGGACGCGAATCAAAGCCTCACCAAGGCCCTGTTTCCACAGTCACTGAAGGGTGTTGTTAACGAGGCCGCCGTGCTCTTCTGGATTTCGCGGCCATTCGCGATATTCGCGGGCCGCCTGTATGGATACGGCACCGCCGTGCTTCATTGCTCAACCAAGCAAAAGAATCGCGCGATTTATTGTTTCCTCACCGAGAAAACAAAAAATTGGGTGTTTTGTTTGTTTTCCCGGAGTGAATCCAAAGAAATTTATCTTCCCTGCCGAAGCTCCACCCCGCGGCATGTCAGGTCTTTTCGTTTCGCGAGCATGCGTGTTGTTTCGATTCAATCCCTTTGGGGCAACCGTTGGTCGCGACGATAAGGCGGCCGTTTCTCTATATTGAGGCCCGCCCAGGCAGCAGGCAATATCTCGCTTACCTTCGATCGCCTTCCTCGGGTTTTTCGTCCTCGTCGTCGCAGTCCTCTTCGGTTGGCTCCATCATGGCGCCGGACAACCTTTCCATGAAACCTGTCATCGCCTCGCCATTCGCCCGGCGTTGATCCTCTTCTTCCCCGGGCGTCATCTCCCACGCCGGTTCGCCGACGATTTTCAAATCGTAGCTCGCCGACTCGATGACCACCCGGCCGTTCGTCTCGCTGAACCATTCCAGATACAGCGCATTGCCCCAGTGCCACGGAAAAGGTTTCCGCGCCGCATAGTATTCGCCGATTTGCTCCATCGGGATATCGGGCACCTTCACCTTGCGCGAGGCCGTGATGTCGCCGGCCGTTCCTTTCTGCACCAGCGCAAAACGGCCGAGGTCGTCCGGCTTGGGGCCGGGGTTAGTGAACTCCAGCCGCCGGCCCGCCAGATCGCGCCAGCAGTTGCCGGTGAGGTTCAGTTCCACCGGTGTCGTCAGTCCGGCAAACCAAACCCGCCCCGTCACGCGCCCGCGCGTGCAATTGTCTATCTCCCCGCGAACCACCGCTTCATCAATCCGCCAGGCCATGATTTGAATCCTCCATGGCCCGGATAACTAGCTCAAACCCGCCGTCGGGACAAACCCCTCCACCACCTGAATTTCGGGCATAAAGCGGCTTTTTGCCGGCGCGCCAGATTCAGTTTATAGATGGTAACCTATCTCCTTCGGCTTGGTCATAAGTGATGCATGTCCCGCTGGTTGAAGCTGCTTCTCCTTGTGCTGGTCGTCGCGGGCGTCGGACTGGTCTCACTCCCGTGGTGGCTGGGCGCGGCGCTGCGCCCGGCGCTGCGCGCGCGCGGCGTCACGTTTGAGCGCTACGAGCGGACGGATTACGCGCACTTCCGGCTGCACGGGGTGCATTACCTCGGTGCCGGCTTCGATTTCACCGCCCGACAGGTGAAGTCCCTCACGCCCGCGGCCTGGCTTTGGCGTCGCCTGCGCGGGGCCGAACCGGTGCTGCTGGTCGAGGGCTGGCGGGTTGTGCGTTCGCCCAGCCCTGATTCTGTCGCGAAAAAACCTGCTTCCGGCCTGCCCAGCCTGCCATCCGCGCTGCAGCAGCTCGGCCTGCGCCTGGCCTACTGGCTGCCGCAAGCCCGGCTCACCACGGGCGAACTTCGCGGATTCGGCCCGCCGGTGACGATTACTTCGGCCGTTTGGCAAAAATCAACCCTGACCATCGAAGGCCTGCATGTCGCGGACCAGGTTATCTCGCTCGGCCTCACTCCGGCCACCGACGGCACCGTGGTCCTCACCGCCCACACCGCGACGAACGACGCCCGGCTGCGGCTCGTGTGGTCGGGCGCGGAGATCAAGGGCGAGGCCATGCTGTGGGACCAGGTCCTGCAACTCGCGGCCCGCTTTCCCTCCGCCGGCTGGCTGCCAACGGAAGCCAGCGCCGTGGCGGAAAACTGGCGGCTGCCGGCCGCGCGCCTGAAACTGGGCGCGCCCTACGCCGAGGTGCGCGGCGAGGGCCGGCTGCTCTGGCGCGACCACACGTTTGAACTGTCCGCCAGCGCCAAGGCTGGACCCGCCGCGGACGACAAAACCAAGGCCCCGCCCTTCGAGGCCAGCGCCAAGGCCCAGGGCAATCTTCGCGAGCTGACGTTGACGGCGTTCCATATTGACGCCCCCTTCGCCACGGCGCGGCTGAGTGCCCCCGTCACGTTCAGCCTGGACCGTCCGCTGGCCGCGGAGTCGGCCCGGCTCACCGTGCAGGCCGATCTTTCCAAAATGCCCTGGCTCGAGGCGCGCGGTCAGGTGCAGGGCACGGTGACCGTGGCCGGCGACTCCGCCGCCGCCCGGCAGGACTTCGATCTCAAGTTCAACGATATCGCGGTGCAGGATCTGATCCTGAGGGAAGCCGAGGCCCGCGGCACCCTCACCTGGCCGCTCTTGGAACTGACTGCGCTGAAAATCCGGCTCGATGAGATCAGTTCGCTCGAAGCCCGTGGCCGCGTGGACTGGCAGACGCGCGAGCTGGCCGGCGTCGCCCTGGCGGCCAAGCTCGGCCCCGCGTGGTTCTCGCGCTGGCTCCCGGCGGGCACCACCTGGACCATGGCGGAAGTCGCGACCACGCTGGAAGGCCCGCTGGCCGCGCCGCGTCACCAGGGCTCGCTCAAGCTCAGCGGCGGGCAGCGGCCGCCCTTGCATCCGCTCGCCTTGGAGGCGAGCTGGCAGGGCACCGGCGCCAAGGCCGACCTCACGGCCCGCGCCACGACGGAAAAAGCCGCGCTCGAACTCGCCGGGACGCTCACGCCGCACCGCCTGCACCTGGCCAAATTTCATTTCGTTTCCGGCGGCCTGGCGGGGTGGCAATTGGCCGCACCCGTGCAAGTGGTCTGGTCACCCGTGTGGCAGGTCGACGGATTGGAGCTGGCCAGCGCGGACAACCGGCTGACCTTGAAGGGCCGGGGCGGCCCGGAGGGATTCTTCGAGCTGGCCGCCGCCAACCTGCCTTCCACCGCGCTGGCGGATTGGGTGGCCCTCGCCGGTCCCGGTTGGACGCTGCAGGCGTTGCAGGCCACCGGCCGGATCGCGGATCAGGTGCTGGTTTTCGACACCGCCCTCACCGCGCAGATCGAAATGTCGCCGCAGCCGGCCATGGTCAGCCTGGTCGCCCACGGCGATACGGACGGCATCGTGCTCAAGGAATTTTCCGTCATCGAGTCCGGCCGCGTGCTCACTCAGGCCACCGGCCGGTTGCCGCTGGCCTTGGTGATGGCCCCGACGGCGCACCTGCGGTTTGACGAAACCGCGCCATTGGAATTGTCCGCCTCGACCGAGCCGGATTCGCCGTTGTGGGCGACGCTCTCCGCCTCCACCGGCCTGCAGCTGACCGGACCCACGGCCAAGATCAGTCTCAAGGGCACCTTCCGTCAGCCAGTGGGTGAACTGCAGGCCCAGGTGGCCCGGCTGAGCGCCACCGCGGGACGTTTCGATTTTCCCGTGCCCGATCTCGACGATCTGGTCGTCGGCCTGCAGTTTGGCCGCGAACGGGTCACGCTCACGGATTTTTCCGCCAAGGTCGACGGGCAGGCCGTGTCAGCCAGCGGGCAGACGCCGATGGATGACGGTCGCTGGCGGCAGTTATGGCGCGACCCCGCCAGATTCGACTGGAGCCAGGCCGCCGCCAAAGTGGAGATCCCTGACGCCGATCTGGCCGTGCTGGCCCGGCGGTTTCCGACCATGGTGGCCGCCCAGGGCCGGTTGCGCGCCCGGATGGAACTCACGCCCGGGGAAAATTTTTCCGGCGAACTGCACCTGACCGACGCCGCCACCCGGCCGCTGGCCCCCTTCGGCGCGCTGCAAAACATCAACGCCGACCTCCTGCTCGCCAACCACCGAATCACCATCGGCACGCTGACCGCCAAGCTCGGCGGCGAACCCGTGACGCTGGACGGCAGCGTCACCCTGATGTCCGGCGCCGCGCCGCGCCTGGCGCTCGGGCTCAAGGGCAAGAACCTCCCGCTGGTCCGCAACACCGGACTGCTCCTGCGCAGCGACCTCGACCTGCGCGCCGACACCGACGCGGCGGGCGTGACGCGGCTCAGCGGCGCCCTCGACATCCGTGACTGCCTCGTGCTGGCCAACGTGAACCTGCGAACCCTGCTGCCCACCGGCCGGCGCGGCGTGACACGACAGCCGCCCTATTTTGCCGTCGAGACCGAGCCCTTCCGGCATTGGCCGCTGGCGGTGGCGGTGCGCGCGCCGGCCGTGGTGCGGGTGCGCACCTCGGTGTATAACGGCACGGCGTCGGCCTCCTTCCAACTCGGCGGCACGCTGGGGGAACCGCGCGCCGTGGGCGCGCTGACCGTCGACCAGGGCCGGGTGCTGTTCCCCTTCGCCACGTTCAAGGTGCTGCAAGGCGCCGTGCGCCTGCGCGAGGCCGATCCGTTCCACGCGGTGGTCAGCCTCAACGCCCTCTCGCAGCGGCGCGACTACCAGCTGCGGCTCGAGATGACCGGCGCGTTGCCCGCGCCCAATGTCACCATCACCTCCATCCCGGCGATGGACGCGGCGGACGCGCTGCTGATGGTGATGACCGGGCAGGTGCCCGCCACCGACACGACCACCGCCACCTCCGGCGGCCAGCGGCTCGCGCTGCTCGGCGCCTACCTCGGCCGCGGCCTGTTCCAGGACCTCGGTCTCGGCGGCGAGGACCGGCTGGAAATTGCCGCCGGCGAGCGCATCTCCCGGTCGGGCCGCGAGACCTACGAATTCGAATACAAGCTGGGCGAGCGCTGGTCGCTGCTGGGCGAATACGACGAATACGACGCCTACAACGCGGGCCTGAAATGGCGCGTTTTCACCAAGGAGGGCGCGCCGCTTGAAAGGAAATAATCTTCTCCCTTTGCTTCGCTGTAGGGCGGGATCGCTGATCCCGCCGCAAACGCCTCATGCGCTGACCAAACAGGCGGGATCAGCCGTTTCGACAAGCTCAAGGCCCCGAGCCTGTCGAGGGGCGATCCCGCCCTACAGGTTTTTCCCTCGGCGGCTTTGCCTGGTGTTCGTGTCCTGCCTCCTCGTCGCCGCGCCGCTCCCCGCCACCGACCTCCAGGTGCGCGGCCTGGGCTGGCTCGGCAATCGCACGGCCGAACAAAAACTCAAGCTGCTCCGGGGCGATTCGCGCGAAGACCCACTGGATGCCAACGCCCTCGAGGATGCGGCCTTCGTGCTGATCTCGTCGCTGAACCACGAGGGTTATCTTGAGCCCACCTTGACCGTGGAAGCCACGTTGCCCGACGGCCGCGTCGCGACGTATGCGCTCGATGCGCGGCTCGAACCGCCGTTGCCCCGGCCGCTGGACGTGGCGGCCGCCACCCTGCGGTTCGCCAAGGGCCGGCGCTTCACGCTGCAGGAAGTCACCTTCACCGGCCTGCTGGCGATGAAGGAAAAGGAGGCGCGCTCCTTTTTCGTGGGCGAGAACACGCTCATCCCGCTGGCGTCGGAGCGGATCTACGCCCCGGGCCGCCTGCAAAACGCCGCCGGCAACCTTGAGGAGGAACTGCGCCAGCTGGGCTACGCCGAGGCCGAGGTGACGGTGGAAACGGCGCAGACCGACCGCGCCACCGGCGATGTCCGCATCCGGATCACCGTCAAGGAAGGACGCCGCTGGGTGGTGCAGGCGCTGCAATTCGAGATCGCGGGTGGCGGCGATGTCCCGGCCGGCCTCGTCATCGAAACCACCGGCCGGCCCTGGACCACGCTCTGGCGGCAGGATACCGCCACGGCCATCCGCCGCTGGTATTACGCGCGCGGCCATCCGGACGTGCAGATCAAGCTGACGGCGGAAACCGCCCTCGCCGCGGACGGCACCAAGTCCGCGAGCATCACGGCCCGGATCGATCCCGGCCCGGAAGTCCGGCTGGGCGCGGTGCGCTTCACCGGCAACACCCACACCCAGGAGAAAATCCTGCGCCGGCTCGTGCACAGCCGGCCGGGGGATCTGCTGGACCCCGTCAAATTCAACGACAGCCAGGCCCGGATCTCCCAGCTGGGCGTCTTCCGCGCCGTCGACCTGCGCTACGAGCCGGCGGAGGCCGCCACGCGCGATGCGGTGTATGACCTCATTGAGGGCCGCCGGCAGGAGATCAACCTGTTCGCCGGCTATGGCAGCTACGAGCAGTTGCGGGGCGGCGTGGAATGGCGGCACTTCAACCTCTTCGGCCGCGCCCACACCGACAGCCTCAAGCTCGTGCAGTCGATGAAAAGTTCGTCCGGCGACTACACCTACACGGTGCCGGACCTCTTCGGCACGCCCACCGACGGCAGTGCGCGGCTGTTCGGCCAGCGCCGCGAGGAGTTTTCCTTCGTCACCGAGGAATATGGCGCCGGTATCTCGCTGCTCTGGCCGCTGCGACGCCTGGGCCTGGCGGTCACGACGGGCTACACCTTCAAGCACCTGCGCAGTTCGGACAACGAACTGGCCACCCGCGCCACGGATCAGCCGCAGGCCGACGTCGCCAGCCTCGATCTCGGCGTGGTGCGCGAGCGGCGCGACAATCCGCTGCGCCCGCGCAAGGGCTACAAGCTCAACCTGCAGGTCGAGGCGGCCGGCCGCGAGCTGGGCGGCGAGGTCGTCTACCAGCAACTCGTCGTCGGCGCCTCCTGGCACACCGGCTGGGGCCACGGGCGCTGGATCCATGCCGGTATGTCGCACGGCGTGCTGACCACGCTCGGCGCGGAGGATGATACCAGCCTGCCGGTCAGCGTCCGTTTTTATCCCGGCGGCGACGCTTCCATCCGCGGCTACCAGAAAGGCGCCGCCGCCCCGCGCGATGCCGCCGGGTTGTTTGTCGGCGCGAAGGCCTACACGCAGTTCAACCTCGAGTTCGAACAGGCGCTCACCAGCAAGTGGTCGGTCGTGGTGTTTGGCGACGCGCTCGGCACCGCGGTGAGTTTGCGCGATTATCCGTTTGCGGAAAAACTCTACTCCGCCGGCCTGGGCGTGCGCTACCAGACGATCATCGGCCCGGTGCGGGTGGAATACGGCCACAACCTCAACCCGCGTCCGCTGGACCCATCCGGCACGCTGCTGTTCTCCATCGGTTATCCGTTCTGAGCCGGCCGGCCCGGGGTGTATCACGGGGATGCCCGCAACGGGGTGCGGCGATTGGTCTGTAGGCGGGGTTTATCCCCGACGGGTTTTCCCATCATGTCGGGCGTAAAGCCCGACCTACACCAGCGCCACCGTATATCGCGCGCCACATTAAGGCCATTCGGTCCTGCGGGACGACAGGAGTAATCCTCAGGGCGGCAATATATTTTTGCCCCCGCGGCCCGGCGCGGTGAAATTCACTCCTGATGAAGACACTCCGTCGGTTTCTGTTTCTCATGACCGCCTCCACGCTGCTGGTCCCGAATATCCTGGCCAAACCCTCCCCGGACGAACGGCGCGCGGACATCAAGCAGATGCGCGATGCGGTGCTGGCCGACCTTTACAAGGCAAAGCCCGAGCTCAAGGCGCGGATCAAGAAGGCCGCCGGCTATGCGGCGTTCTCCAATGTCGGCGTCAATCTCGTCATCGCCAGTTTCGCCGGCGGCAAGGGCATCGTCGTCGACCGGAAGGGCCACGAGACCTTCATGAAGATGGGCTCCGCCGGCATCGGCCTCGGGCTCGGCGTGAAGGATTTCCGCGGGATCTTCATCTTCCACGACAAGGACAAGCTGGAGGCCTTCATCGCCAAGGGCTGGGATTTCAGCGGCCAGGCCGACGCCACGGCGAAGTCCGACCAGAAGGGCGGGCAACTCGCCGGCGCAGGCAACATCGCCGAGGGCGTCGAGCTGTATCAGTTCACGAAGAACGGCCTCGCGCTGCAGGCCACGCTCCAGGGCACCAAATACTGGAAGGACAAGGACCTGAACTGACGGCGGTGTAGGGCGGGATCGCTGATCCCGCCTTTATCTCAGATGTCATTCTGAGCGTAGCGAAGAATCCATCAGGAAATTTGCATGTCCATGGATCCTTCACTGCGCTCAGGATGACTGCGAATTGGCATGATGGTCAGTTCGAGGCGGGATCAGCGATCCCGCCCTGCAATTTCTATATCGCGCCTCAGCCCACGCCTCAGCCCGTCGCCGCCTTATAAAGCAGAAACACCACGAGCTGCGCGCTGAAGACGCGCAGCAGCATCACCAGCGGATAGACCGTGGCGTAGGCGACCGCGGGGGCGTCGCTACCAGTCGTCTGCTGGGCGAAGGCCAGCGCGGGCGGATCGGTCATGCTGCCGGCCAGCAGCCCGCACAGCTCGGCGTAATTGAGTTTCTTCCAGGCCCGGGCCAGGAACCCGACCACCAGCAGCGGCACGGCGGTGATGACGGCGCCAAAGCCGAGCCAGGCCAGGCCGTTGCCACCGAGGAGCACCTCCACGAACTTGTCACCGGACTTGAGGCCGACGGCGGCGAGGAAGAGCGTGATGCCGACCTCGCGGAGCATGAGGTTGGCGTTGGTCGGCAGATACCAGACGAGCGGGCCGGTGTTGGCCACGCGGGAGAGGAGGATGGCCACGACCAGCGGGCCGCCGGCCAGGCCGAGCTTCACCGCCGCCGGCAGGCCGGGCAGCGCGAAGGGAATGCTGCCGACGATCACGCCGAGCGCGATGCCGAGGAAGAACGGGATGGGCTGCGGTGAGTTGAGCGCCTTGTTGGAATTGCCGACCGCGGCCGCCACGGCGTCGATCTGCGGCGCCTCGCCGACGACCATCAGCACGTCGCCGAACTGCAGGCGCAGGCCGGGCAGCGGCGTGAACTCGATGCCGCCCCGGGTGACCCGCGTGACCACGACCTCGTGCTCGGTGAAGATATCCACCTCGGCGAGCTCGCGGCCGAAGACCGAGCTGTGGGTGACGATCAGCCGGCGGTTGGTCACCGAGCCCGGCATGGCCTTCAGATCCACGTGGGCGTCGGCGCCCACCACCACGCGCAACTCGTCGAGCCCCTCCTCGGGTCCGACGGCGTGCAGGATGTCGCCCTGCCGCAGCAGGGTGTCCGCCCGGGCCACGTCGACGACCCCGCCGCGCGAAACCCGGGAGACGATCACGCCGGAGTTGGCGAGACCCGGCACCTTGCCCAGCGCGCGACCGACGAGATTGGGGTTGCGGACCTCGAAATTGCGGGTGGCCGGCTTGGGCCGCGTGGGCTGCTGGGCTTTTTCCGCGGCGGCCACCTCCGCGCGGACGTCGATACGGAAGACCAGCCGCACCAGCAGCATGGTGAGGATGATCCCGAGGATGCCGAACGGATAGGCCAGCGCGTAGGCGAGGCCCTGGACCGCCGCCGCTCCGTCGGGGGCGCCGATCTGCTTCAGCGCCTGCTGGGCCGCCGCCAGGCTCGGCGTGTTGGTGGTCGCCCCGGAGAGCAGGCCGACGCCCGCCGGCAGTTCCACCCGTCCGCTGGCGATCCAGCCGACGGCAATGGCGGCACCGAGCAGCACGATGGCGGCGGCGAAACCGTTCAGCATCAGGCCGCGTGAGCGCAGCGAGCCGAAGAAGCCGGGGCCGATCTGCAGGCCCAGCGTGTAGACAAAAATGATCAGGCCGAACTCACGCACGAACTCCAGCACGTGGCTGTCAATGGTCAGTTTGAGGTAACCCAGCAGCAAGCCGACGAACAGCACGCCTGCGACCCCCAGACTGACGCCGAATATGCGGATCTTCCCCAGCGCCGTGCCCGCCGCCCCGGCGAGGCCGAGCAGGATGACGGTGCGAGCCACCGATTCCACGGTGAACAGTTGGATGATCCATTCCATATTGAAGCCAGGTTAAGGCCCGCCGGCCCCGAGGGCGCGTCAAATCTTGGGCTTTTCCGCGCTTCGGGCGGACAGGCTCTGTCATAGCGATGTATTGGTCGGGTGTGGGAGGGGCTTTATGCCCCGACTCGACCCGGGGGT
>JAQSDJ010000114.1:14629-24812 GCA_029945855.1 Lacunisphaera sp. | reverse complement strand
CCTGTCGGGGCATAAAGCCCCTCCCGCACCATGATTCGGCAAACCGCGGGACCAGTGGTCCCGCCTCCACCAAACCTCATTTCCCCGGCCCCACCTCGACCTCGATTGGTTTCAGCCGGCTGCTCTCCGGATGATAATCGGCGCGCGGCGCAAAGGTCGGGCGCAGAATTTTAAGCGACCTGATTTCGGCCAGCAAAAATGTCCGCCAGCCGGGCGGCGGCTCGCGGCGGCTGCCGCCCAATACCTGCCAGCCGAGCAAGGCCCGCCGGTCATCCGTCACGCGACCGAGGGCATGTGGCTCCACCTTGCGCAAATAACCGTGATAGCGAAATTGGAGCATCCGCCTTTCGGCCAGCGCCTGCCTGATCAAATCTTCCGGGGCTGGTTTTGGCGCGGCGATTCCGCCGGCCGGGCCTTGCATCCAGAGCAACAGCCCGGTCGCGCCCACGGCCCGTAGGAAGCCGCGCCGGTTCATCTCCGGCGGAGGCTTGCGCGCCGGATATCGCCGGTCAAGCGTCACCTCCATGGACCCCTCTGCCCGCGCCCGAGAACTGATCGACGCCGCCCACGCCGCCGACCCCAAGCGCACGCCGGACGGCCAGGCGGCCGAACTGGTCTACGCCGACCGGATCGAGGCGTGGGTGGCCCGACTGGTGCCCGACGCCCCGGCCCTGCTCCGGCTCGCCGCCCGTTGCCAGCATCTCGAGCGCTGGAGCGTGCCGCGCGCAACTTTTCCCGAAGGCAAGGCCGGCTACCTCAAGTGGCGGCAATCGCTCTACCGGATCCAGGCCGATCGCGCGAAGGAACTGCTGCTCCAGGCCGGCGTGTCCGCCGCCGAGGCGGACGAGGCCGCAACGTGGGTGTCGAAGACCGCGCTCAAGCCCAATCCCGGCACGCAGGCGCTGGAGGACGCGGCGTGCCTGGTTTTTTTGGAAAACGAGATCGCGGATTTCGCCGCCCAGCACGCCGACTACCCGGAGGCCAAGTTCGTGGACATCCTCCGGAAGACGTGGAAAAAGATGAGCCCCGCGGCGCAATCGGCCGCGCTCGGCCTGAACCTGCCGCCCGGCATCGCCGCGCTGGTGCGCGCCGCCGTGGCGTAGGGAAAAGTGGCTGCGGCTTCCAGCCGCAGAGGCCCGGACGCATCGGCTGGAAGCCGATGCCACCAGACGTCCGCAAGATGCCCGCTTGCCGCGCGCGGGGGCGCCGGCTTAATGACGCCTCGTGGCTACCTCTTCGGGCAATTCGCGGTCCCTGCGCTGGAGCTGGCTGTTGCCGGCGGCCGTTCTGTTGCTGGGGTTTTATTTCTCCCCGTTCAGCACCGCGCTGGACCGGGCTTTCTTTGACGCGGCCAGCCGGCACCCGCTGAAGGCTCCGCCGCTGCCCAAGAATTCCGTTATTGTGCTGGTGGATGAGACCACGATGACCGCCATGAGCGAGTTGGGGGTGCGCTGGCCGTTTCCGCGCACGATATTCGCCCAGATGATCGCGGCCCTGCATCTGGCCGGAGCGGAGAAGGTTTTAGTGGATTTCACTTTTTTCGAAGAATCCGACGCCATGCAGGATCAATTGCTGGCCGGCGTGGCCGCCGTCTCGCCCTCGGTCGTGCTGGCACGCACGGCGGAACGGGAACCGGTGTTCTGGCCCAAATCGTTTGTGGCCGCCCATCCGCAGTATTTCGTCAACCAGGTCCGCACGGGGCTCGTCGAATTCTCCACCGACGACGATGGCGTGGCCCGCGCCTATCCGTGGCTCGCCTCATTGGCCGTCAGTGGAATTAGCGAACCCAAACCCGCCGGACTCCGTCGCCGACCCGGCCCAAGCCCGCTGCTGGCCTGGCATGGCGGGCTGGAACAGATCGCCGCCAAGGGTGTGCCGGTGCTCTCTGCCGTCCAATTCATTGCCGCCGGCCGGCCGATCATGGAGCGATTGACCGCCGCCGCGCCTGATCTTTATGTCCCCGGCCTCGACTCGGCCCTAAAGGCCGAGGCTCCGTTGACCGGTGCCGCCGCCGACCAAGTCCGCGGCAAAATTGTCTTCATCGGCGCCAACGCCAGCGGCACCTTCGACGTGAAACCGATGCCGGTGGGCAAGATCGAGCCGGGCGTGCTGCTGCATTGGACGGCGTGGACGAATCTTTCCGCCGGCGGATTCATCACCGCGGCACCGCCACTCCTGCTGCTGCTGACCGCCCTGCTGGTGACCGCCGCGATCCTCTGGTCGGGCCGCCACCAGCTCGCGCTGCAGGCTCCGGTCGCCATGACCGCCGGCCTCGTCGTGGTGCTGCTGGGCGGGGCGTATGCGCTGTTGTCCTTCGGCTGGTTCGTGCCGCCGGCGACCGCGGTGGCGGCGTGCGTCCTGACCCTGCTCGGCGTGGTGGCGGAAAGCTTCTGGCGCGAGCAGGCCCGCAAGCGCGAGATCCAGGGCATGTTCGGCGCCTACGTGGACCCGGGCGTGGTGGCGCGGCTGGTGCGCGACCCCGCCTCGATCCGGCTCGGCGGCGAGCGGCGCGAGGCCACGGTGTTTTTCTCCGATCTCGTCGGTTTCACCGATCTTTCCGAAAAACTGCGGGACCAACCCGAGCGCATGGTGGAGGTCGTCAACGCCTACCTGGAGGAGACCAGCGAATGCCTCCACCGCCACGGCGCCTATGTCGACAAATACATCGGCGACGCCGTCATGGCGGTGTTCGGCGCCCCCGCCGCCCTGCCCGACCACGCGCTGGCCGCGTGCCACGCCGCGCTGGAGGCCCGCCGGGCGCTGGCGGACATCAACGTCCGGTATGCCGCGATCGGCGTCTCGCTGGAGGTGCGCATCGGGCTCAACAGCGGCGAGATGATCGTCGGCAACCTCGGCTCGTCGCGGAAAAAGAACTACACGGTGATGGGTGACGCGGTGAACCTCGCCTCGCGGCTGGAGGGTGCGAACAAGGAATTCGGCACGCACATTTTGCTCGGGGAAAACACCGCCCGCGCCGTCGCCGGTCAGCTGGCCACGCGGCCGCTCACCCGGTTGCGCGTGAAGGGCAAGCTCGTCGCCGTCGAGGTGCACGAGCTGGTCGGCCGGCCGGAGGAGCTGACCGCCGGGCAGCGCGATTTCCTCGCGGCCTACCAGGCCGGCTACGCCTGTTATGTTATACGCAAATTTGCGGAGGCCGCGGCGCACTTTGGCCGTGCGCTCCAGTTCGCGCCCGCCGATGCTGTGACGGATGAATTGTTCCGGCAGGCGCAGCTCTTCACCACGCAACCGCCCCCGCCCGACTGGGAACCTATTTTGACCCTGCATTCCAAATGAAACCCCATCCCACCCCACGACTGTGGCTGGTCGCTCTGATGTTGACGGCCGCCGCCACGCTGGAAGCCGCGCTCACCGCCGGCGGCACCGCCTACACCAAGCGCTTTGAAACCAACCTGCTTGCCGAACCGGCCCCGCTGGCTGCCGTGACGGGCAAGGTCGCCTACGGCCGCAAGCTCGCCATCGCGGAGGCGCGCGGCGCGTGGCTGCGCGTCAGCGACGGCCCCGCCGCCGGCTGGGTTTTTGCCGGCAACCTCAGCGAGCTCAAGCCGGCCGAGGGCAAGGGTCTCGACGGCCTCGGTCTGGCCGCCAGCGCGACCACCGCGACGGCGGCCGCCCGCCCGCTCACGCCCGCCGCGGACGATTACGCGGCCCGCCGCAACCTCACCGAGGCCCGCGACGACTTGAACTGGCTCATCGCCCTGTGCGCGACCGTCACGCCGCAGAAGGTCGAATCATTCCTGCAGGAGCAGAAAAAGGGGGAGTTCCAATGAACCGCCGCCTCTTCTCTCTCATGCTCGCCGCGCTGCTGGCCGCGCCGGCCGGGTTGGCCCTCGACCTCGGCGGCCTCGGGAAAGCCCTGGGCAATCCTGAAAAACTCTCCAAGAGCCTCGATGCCGCGAAGAATGCCGGCCAGATGCTGAAGGGCGTGGCGGGCATCGGCCCCGAGGAGGAAAAACTGATCGGGGAATCGGTCGCGCTCGAGATCGTCGGTAAATACGGCGGACTGGTGCATGATGACGCCATCATGCAGCGCGTGAACCTCGTCGGCCGCGGGTTGGCGCTTTATTCCGCCCGGCCGGAGCTGGACTGGCGCTTCGGCGTGCTGGACTCCGCCTCCGTCAACGCCTTCTCCGCGCCCGCCGGCTACGTGTTCATCACCCGCGGGCTGTATGCCATGGCCGACAACGACGACACGCTTGCCGCCATCCTCGGCCACGAGATCGCCCACATCACCGGCAAGCACGCGTTGAACATCATCGCCCGCGGCGAATTCCTCAGCGGCGCCACCAGCCTGGCCGCTGCCCGGAGCGAGGAAGTGCGGCGCGTCGACACCCAGCTCAAGACCTTCGACCTCGGCGTGAGCCAGGTGACGAAGACGCTTTTTGAAAAGGGCTTCGACCCGCAGACCGAATACGCCGCCGATGTCACCGGCCGCCAGCTGGCGGTCACGACCGGCTACGCGCCGGGCGGCCTGCGCGTCGTGCTGACCACCTTGCAGCGGACCCCGGCCGGCCAGCAGAAGATCTTCTCAACGCACCCGCCGCTGGCCGAACGGATCAAGCGATTGCCGGCTGACACTGCGGCGCTTTCGGCCGGAGTGACGACCAAGCCGACGGAAGCATCCCAGGTGAGTCCCGCGGCCAAGGCGGCACCGGAGGTCGATGACGACGATCGCGCCTTCGCGGAGGCGGCGGATAAGCCCAAAAAGAAGGGCCAGCACTGACCGGGCGAACCGACCTCCCTTTATGCTAAAGAAAATCCTGCTCCTGCTGCTCGCGTTGGTCGTCGTCGCCCAGTTCTTCCGGCCGGCCAAGAACGTGTCCGCCGCGGCCGGACCGAACGACATCGCCACCAAACATCCCGTGCCGGCGAATGTTTCGGCCCTGCTCAAGCGCGCCTGCTACGACTGTCATTCCAACAACACCAAGTATCCGTGGTATGCCGAGGTGCAGCCGGCGGGCTGGTGGCTCGCCGAGCACGTGAACGACGGCAAGCGGCACCTGAATTTCTCCGAATTCGCCGCCTACAATCCCAAGCGCGCCAAGACCAAGGCGGGCGAGATCCTCGACGAAGTCGAAGAGCAGAAGATGCCGCTCAAGTCCTACACGTGGATGCACCCCGAGGCCCGGCTGACCCCGGAGGAGCTCAAGCTGATCACCGCTTGGGCCGAGGACCTGGAGGCGAAGATCACGGTGCCTTGAGGCCGGTCCGCTTCAGGCCTTCTGCGGGGGTGTTTCGGCTAGCGCGAAGGCCTCCGCCACCTTGGCCAGGGTCTTCTCGAGTTCGCGCGCCTCGGCGGCGGAAAGGTGGACGGCGAAGTATTGCGCGATGCCCGCCCGGTAGACCGGCCAGATCTTCCGGAGCACGTCGACGCCCTTGTCGGTCAGCTGGGCGTGCTGCACGCGGCGGTCCGCCGGGCACGAGCGCCGCTCGATCAGCTTTTCCTTCTCCAGCTTGTCCACCAGCCGGGTCAGCCCGCTGCGGCTGAGCAGCGCGCTGCGCGCCAGCTCGTTCATGCGCAGGTGGCGGCCGGGCGCGAGGTAGAGCTCGTAGAGGGCGTCATACCAGCTGAGCGACGGCAGTCCGGCGGCCGCGAGGTCGGCCTCGATGGCGGCGAAGACCCGCCAGAACGACACGTAGTATTTTCGCCAGGCGAAAAGGTGGCTGTCGGGCAGGGGGTTCGGCTTCATGGGGGCAGAAGATGAAGATTATTGTTGCATACGCAACAAAAACCTCCCTATTTGATTGTATATGCAACTATCTCGCCTCCTCCCCGCCCTCGTCGCCACCGGCGACTCCCTCGCGGCCACCGTCCTGCGGCTGGCGCTGGGCCTCATGATCCTCCCTCACGGCCTCCAGAAAACCCTCGGTTGGTTTGGCGGCTACGGTTTCAAGGGCAGCATGGGCTACCTGACCGATACCGTCGGCGCCCCGTGGATCTTCGCCCTGCTCGCCATCCTAGCCGAGTCGGTGGGCGGGCTGATGCTGCTGGCGGGCTTCGGCACCCGAATCGCCGCCCTCGGTGTCGGCAGCGTGATGCTGGTCGCCGCGACGATGCACTGGTCCAACGGTTTTTTCATGAACTGGTTCGGTCAGCAGAAGGGCGAGGGCATCGAGTTCCACCTGCTGGCCCTCGGCATCGCCGGGGCCCTGCTCATCCTCGGTGGCGGCAGGTTCTCCGTCGACGGCCTGTTCCGCTAGTAATCGGCCGGCCGCGGGGGCCATGGGCCGGCTCCATCCCGTCCGCCGGTATCTGTCTGCCGGACTTGCCCGCGGGGGATTCCAGGTTAGCTTGGGTTCATGCCCACTTTCCGGCTGCTCGCCGTCACCGCCCTCCTGTTCCTCGCCGGCTGCTCGTCCGTCTATTACGGCGCGATGGAGAAGATCGGCGTGCCCAAGCGGCAGATCCTCGGGGATCGCGTTGCGGCCGCCCGCGGCTCCCAACAGGAGGCCAAGCAGCAGTTCGCCAGCGCCCTGGAGGAATTCCTCGCCGTCACCCGGGTCCCCGCCACCGAGTTGTCGGCCACCTACGAGCGGTTGAACACCGAGTTCAAGCGGAGCGAGGACCGGGCCGGCGAGGTGCGCGACCGCATCGCGGCGATCGACGACGTCGCGCAGGCTCTTTTCCGCGAATGGGAGACCGAACTCGGCCAATACACCAATGCCTCCTTGCGCAGCCAGAGCGCGCGGCAACTCGCCGCCACCCGGCAGCGCTATGCCGCGCTGATGCGCGTCATGGAACAGGCCTCCGCGCGCATGGCGCCCGTGCTCGACGCCTTCCGCGACCAGGTCCTCTTCCTCAAGCACAACCTCAACGCGCAGGCGGTCGCCGCCCTCGGCGAGACCAACCGCACCCTGCGGGGCGACATCTCCCGGCTCATCGCCGACATGGAAAAATCCATCAAGGAGGCAGACTCCTTCCTGGCGACGCTGAAGACCGAAGGCTGACCGCCATGCAGAAGATCAATCTGGCGGAGAAACTGTCCCTCTTTTCGGAACCCTGGTCGCCGAAGATCATCGCGGAGCTCAACGGCCAGCACGTGAAGCTGGTGAGGCTCAAGGGCGAGTTCGTCTGGCATCACCACGACCAGGAGGACGAGATGTTCCTGGTGGTCGCCGGCTCGTTCCGGATGGAATATCGCGACCGCGCCGTCGTGCTGCACGCGGGCGAGATGATCGTCGTGCCACGCGGCGTCGAGCACCGGCCGGTGGCCGACGAAGAGTGCAGCATTTTGCTGTTCGAGCCGGCCTCGACGGGGAACACCGGCAGCGCGGGCGGCGACAAGACCGTGGCGCAGCCGGGTTGGATCTGACCGGCCGGCCCCGACGTGCAGGGCGGGCGGCGGGTTACGGGCGCCATCGAATTTTTGGCGGTTATATTCCCGCGGATCGGGAAACGGCCGGAACGGCGGCCCGTCTTGGCCGGTAACCATCCGTCCATCATGAAAAATGAGCCCTGCTTCAAATATCTCGCCGCCGCCCTCATCGCCGCGGTGATCCTGGCCTTCCTTAATCCCACCCCGGTTGAGACCGGGACGGATCACGCCCGGGCCGTCACGTCCACCCACCCGGTCACCGTTTCGGCGAAGAGCTGATTTTTCGGGCAACACCAGAACCCAAACCGCCGCCTGCGCCTCGCCCAAGGCCGGCGGCGGTTTCCTGTCCTGCGCCGCCTCCGGTGGGGCACCTATTGAGGATAACCTGGAGAAGTGACAACGGGGGCTCAAGGGGTAGGGCGAGTCGTCCCGGACGAGCCGCTCGGGCGCACGGCTCATCCGGAGGATTCGCCCTACCTGCCGACCCCGTCACTTCTTTTCGGAAGTCTCAATCGGTAGGGCGGGCGCCCTGCCGCAAAGCCCGCCCTCTCCGCCGTTGCACCGCCGCCGGTCCGCCGCCAGTGTCCGCCCACCCTGATGGAAAATCCTCCTCCCAGTCCGTGGCGCGCGTGGTCCTGGGTGCCCAGTCTCTATTTCTGCCAGGCCGTCCCCTACGTCGCGGTCGTGGCGTTGTCGGTGCCGATGTATAAGAAACTCGGCGTGTCGAACGCCGACCTGGCGTTCTACACGAGCTGGCTTTACCTGCCGTGGGTCATCAAGCCGCTGTGGTCGCCCTTCGTGGACCGCTACCGCACGAAGCGCGGGTGGATCGTGGCCTTGCAGTTTTTCATCGGCGCCGGGCTGGCCTGCGTCGCCCTCACCGTGCCCGGGCCCGATTTCTTCCGCTGGACCCTCGCCGTGTTCTGGCTGCTGGCCTTCAGCGCGGCCACGCACGACATCGCGTCGGACGGTTTTTATCTGCTGGCGCTGCCGGTCCACCAGCAGGCGTTCTTCGTCGGCGTGCGCAGCATGTTTTTCCGCCTGGCCAACATCTCCGGCCAGGGCGGCCTGGTCTACCTGGCCGGCCGTCTGGAGGAGTCCACCGGGGACGTGCACCGGGCCTGGGCGCTGGTCTTCGTGCCGCCGGCCGTCCTCTTTGTGCTGGCGGCGCTGTATCACCAGATCGTGCTGCCGCGCCCCCGGGGTGACGGTCCGTCGGCGACTGCGGGGAGCGCCGCCGGGGACTGGCTGGAAGCCTTCGCCACCTTTTTCAAAAAGAAGGGCATGGGCTTCGCCCTCGCCTACCTGCTGCTCTACCGGCTGGGCGAGGCGCAACTGGTCAAGCTCGTGCAGCCTTTCCTCCTGGACTCCCGCGCGGCCGGCGGACTCGGCCTGAGCACCAAGCAGGTCGGCCTCACCTACGGCATTTATGGCATCGTCGCGCTCACGCTCGGCGGCCTCCTCGGCGGCTGGGCGGTCGCGCGCTACGGCCTGAAGCGGATGCTGTGGCCGATGCTTGCGGCCATGCATATCCCCAACTTCGCCTACGTCTGGCTTGCCTACGCCCAGCCGTCCGATCCGCGGCTGATCAGCACGGCGGTGGCGGTGGAGCAGTTCGGCTACGGATTCGGGTTCACGGCTTTCGTGATCTACATGATGCTGCTCGCCGACGGCGCGCACAAGACCGCGCACTACGCGATCTGCACGGGCTTTATGGCGCTCGGCATGATGGTGCCGGGCATGTTCTCCGGCGACATCCAGGCCGGGCTCGGTTACCCGCATTTTTTCGTCTGGGTCTGTGTCGCCACCCTCCCCTCGATCGCCGCCACGGCCTTCATCAAGGTGGATCCGGCGTATGGCCGGGACGGTTAGGTCTTTGGTGGCTGCGGCTTCCCGGTTCGACGGGCTCACGGCCCAGAGCCTGTCGAGGGGCAGCCGCAGAATCTGCCAAGACTCATCGGCTGGAAGCCGATGCCACTGCGGGCTCCGGCCCGGCCGGCGGCTTTCCCGCCGCCCGCGCGCCTTCGATCAGCCGGTCCCAGTCGAAGGCCGGGCCGGGGTCGATCTTGTTTTCCTGGACGTGCCAGTGGCCGAGGATGCCCCGGTATTTCTCCAGCACGGCGTCCGGCAGTTTCCTTAAAAGCGGCCGGCCGGCGGCGTCACGCGGGTAGTCGCACGGGATGCGCGGAAAAACGCGGCAGAGCGCGGCGGTGAGTTTGGCCAGCGCGGCGTATTGCTCCGGCGTGTAGTCATATTGCACCAGCTCCTGCCCATGGATCCTGCCGCGCACCGGCTCCGGCCGCGCCGGCCGGCCAACGAAGCCAGGGGTATGGATCCGCGGGTCGCGGATTTCCTTCGGCGGCATGATCCGCGTCCGGCCCGCCGCGTCCGGTTGATACCATTTCGCCAGCATCCGGGCGTCCTTCGGCGGATAGGCGCCGAAATTGGCGATCTCGATGCCGAGGGAACGGCTGTTGGAGGTCGTGGCGTGCAGCGCGCGTTCCTGCAGGTCGAGCGTCTGGTAGACCGTGCCGTCGATATCGACGAGGAAATGGGCGCTGAGGCCGCGCTGTCGCAGGGCCGCGAAACACAGCTGGCTGAGCCCACTGTTGTCATAATGCAGGACCACCTGGTCGACGAAACCCTGCAGGGCGTCGAGCCCGGGCGGGATGGTTTTACGCGGCCCCTTGTCCCCCGCGACCGCCGGCGCCAGCCGCACGTCGTAATATTTCGGCAGCGTCGGCGCGGCGACATACGCATTATAGCCCCCGGTTTCCTTCCAGGTGATCACGCGCGTGCCGGTGGCGAAGCGCTGGCCGGCGACGATGATCTCGTCGTCCCGCTCGATT
>JAQSDJ010000114.1:0-14619 GCA_029945855.1 Lacunisphaera sp. | reverse complement strand
GGCCGGCGCGATGGCGGGGGGCGGCGCCGCCACCACCTCGACGGCCGGCGCCACGACCGGAGCGGGCGCGGGCGCGGGCGCGAGGGCGGGCGGCGTGCGGCAGCCCGGCAGGCTGCCGAGGACGAGCGTGAGGCCGAGCCCCGCGGCGCGAGCAGCCTTAGCGGGCGACCAGAATGGGGAAGCCATGCTTGCGGAGGGCGCGGTGTAGTTCGCGGATGTGGGCGTGGTCGCGCGTCTCGACCGTGCAGACGGCGTTGACCGCCGAGACGTCCGGGCCGCTGAAGGCGCGGTCGGGGTCGATGTCCTTGATGCTGGCGCCGCAGGCCGCGACCACGCGGCTGAGCTCGGCGAGTCCACCCGGGCGGTCGCTGATGACGGCAGTGAAACGCGTGAGCCGGCCGCCGTGCACGAGGCCTTTCTCGATGACGCGGCTGAGGATCGCGGGGTCGATGTTGCCGCCGCAGACGGTGAGGACGACCTTCTTGCCCTTCAGGCCGGGCAGCAGGCCCGCCATCAGCGCGGCCAGCGGCGCGGCCGCGGCGCCCTCGACGACGATTTTTTCCAGCTCGACCAGGCGCAGGATGGCGAGCGCGATCCAGTCCTCGGAGACGCGGACGACCTGGTCCACATGGCGGCGCGCGAGTTCGAAGGCGTTGGTGCCGACCTTGAGGACGGCGAGGCCGTCGGCGAGCGTGGCGCGGCGCGGGATGGTGACGGGCCGGCCGGCCTTGAGCGCGGCGGTGAAGCTGGCGGTGGCGACCGACTCGACGCCGATGATCTTGATCCGGGGCTTGAGCGCCTTGGCGGCGACCGCGATCCCGGAGATCAACCCGGCGCCGCCGATGGGGCACACGATTGCGTCCAGATCCGGCACCTGCTCGAGGATCTCGAGCGCCATCGTGCCCTGTCCCGCGATGATGGCCGGGTTGTCGAAACCATGGATGTAGGTGAGGCCCTCCTGGTCGACCAAGGTGTCCGCGTGGGCGCGGGCCTCGGCGAAGTCGCGGCCCGAGACGAGCACGCGCGCCCCGAGCTTTTTGCAGGTGCTGACCTTGATGAGCGGCGCGTAGTCTGGCATCACGACGGTGACCGGGATGCCCAGCAGCCCGCCGTGGTAGGCCAGCCCGAGGGCGTGGTTGCCGGCGGAGGCGGCGATGACGCCGCGCTTCTTCTGGCCGGGCTCGAGCTGGAGCAGCGCGTTGCGGGCACCGCGCTCCTTGAATGAGCCGGTGCGCTGGAAATTATCCAGTTTGCAGTAGACCCGGGCGCCGGTGACCTCGGAGAGCGGGATGGATTCCCGGCAGGGGGTGACGATGACGCCGGTGGCGATGCGCCGGCGGGCGGCGCGAATATCGGAAAGGGAGACGGACATGGGGATTGGGTTCGCGCGGTTCTACCGCCCGGCCCGGTCCGTGCAACAAAGATGCGGTCTACTTGCCGGGCGGCACGAGTTCGGGATGGTCGGCGAGGAAGGCGCGCATCGCCTCGGCCCGCTCCTCCGCATCCAGCTGGCCGTCGCCGTTCTTGTCGTAACGCTTGACCTGGTCGGCGCGGAATTGCTCGGCGGCGGCGCGCTCGTCGGGGTTGAGCTGCCCGTCTCCATCCTTGTCGAAAAGCTTCACCATCTGCTCGCGCAGGCGGGCACCGGGCGCACCCGGGCCGGCGGCGTTGCGGTTCTTGATGAGCTCGGCCAGTTCGGTCTCGTCGAGCTTGCCGTCACCGTCCTTGTCGTAGCGTTTCATCATTTCCCGCAGGTAACGGTCGCCACCGCCCAGGCCGGCGGGTTCGGCGCTGCCGCCAAGACTGCCGATGTCACCCGAGCCGCGCACGGCCGCCGGTTTCTTCCGGGCCTCCTTCATGGCCGCCTTCTCGGCCTCGTCGAGCTTGCCGTCCCCGTTCACGTCGAAGCGCCGGAGCATCTCCTGGCGGCGTTTCTCCAGCTGGCCGGAGCCGTCGGGCTTGGCCGCGTCCGGCCGGGGTTCCGTCTGGGCCAGGGCGGGCAGGCCGCACAAGACGGCGGATAAAAGGCAGAGGCCAAGGGGACGAGCTTTCATGGGCAGGGTTTTAAGGCGGTGTTGTTGCCTAGACAAGACGGGGCTCTCCCCCAATGGTTACGGGTCACAGTCCCATCCACGATGTATCAGGTAACCTTTTCCGAACAGAGCATGCGCGAGTTGAACCGGCTGGACAAGCTGGCCCAGCTCGAGGTCATTGAACCGATCACCAAGATCCGGCCGGCCGACCTTGCCCAACCGCGCGAGCCGCTCGGTAAATTCACCCGGGGCGGCAAGGACTTCTACCGGCTGCGCGCCGGGGACTTCCGGTTCTATTTCGAGGTGCAGGGCGAGACGCTCCACACCCACTACATCCTGCACAAGGCCTCGCTGGAGGACGCCCTGTTCCGGATGAAACTGCCTGTCAGCGAAAAGCAGCTCTTCGAGCAGGATTCCAAATTCTGGAAATACCTCGAGAGCCTCACCAAGTAATCCCCGATGTCCGACCTCGATCAGCGCGACAACCCCTACAACGTCACCCAGGCCAGCCGGATCTTTTTCCTGCCGAACCTGATGACGGCGGGGAACCTGTTCTGCGGCTTCGTCGCGGTGATCAAGTGCATCCAGGCGCGGCTGATCTCGGACGGCGGTGAATACGCCGTGCTGCACCCGAACCTGTCGTCGGTCGCGCTCTACACCCAGGCGGTGTGGCTCATCCTGGCGGCCGTGGTGTTCGACTCGCTCGACGGCCGGCTGGCGCGCATGGGCGGCCGCACCTCGCTGTTCGGTGCCGAGTTCGATTCACTGGCCGACGTCGTCTCGTTCGGCGTGACGCCGGCGCTGATGGTCTTCTTCCTGATCCTCGCCCCCCGCGAGGATTACCAGTGGTTCCGCGAGTTCGGGTGGTTCATCGCCTTCATCTACCTGGTCTGCGGGGCGGTGCGCCTGGCGCGCTTCAACGTCATCACCAACCCGCTGCTGCACCGGTCCGAGTTGGAATCGCACAAGGACTTTGTCGGCCTGCCCATCCCCGCCGCCGCGGGCACCGTGGCCACCCTCGTCCTCCTGCTGCTCAACATGGCCGCCAACGCCCGGGAGCTGCGCCAGCTGACCCTGGCCCTGCCGCTGATCCTCATTTTGGTGTCGTTCCTGATGGTGAGCACGGTCCGCTATCCGAGCTTCAAGCAGGTCAATTGGGAGACCAAGACCCGTTTCCGCTCCTTTGTCGGCATCCTCGTCGTGGTCGCGCTGGTCTGGCGCCTCCGGGAGGTCGCCTTCTTTTTCCTTTTCCTGGCTTACATCGCCTACGGGCTCTTCGCGCACTACCAGCGCGGCGTCCGCCACGTCCAGATGCGGGCCCTGCGCCGAAAGGTTGTGAAGATGAAGCAGGAAGGTTCCGAATAACTTTTCCCGGTGAACAACCCACCGGTTATTCGCGGTTATTCAGGAAGCGCTCACAGGAATCCGCCGGCCTCCTTTCACTCGGAAAAGCGCGGGTTATCGGCATAATCGCCCCCCATAATAATACGGATACTTTTCATTATTGTATCTCTCTCTAATCATCCTTTGTTAGTTAAAGCACCAACACCGCCCCTGCCGAATGAAATTCAAGATCAACCGCGACCACTTTAGCAACGGCCTGGCCCAGGTCCTCAATGTCGTGGGTTCCAAGGCCGCCATGCCCATCCTCAGCAACGTGCTGATCGAAGCGGAAAAGGACTGCATTTCGCTCACGACGACCAATCTCGACCTCGGCATCCGCTGCAAGATCAAGGCCGAGGTCAAGGAAGGCGGCTCCGTCACCCTCCCGGTCAAGCGCCTCGCCACCATCGTGCGCGAGCTGCCGAACGTCGACGTGACGTTCGATGCCACCGCCACCCACCAGGTGAAGATCGCGTCAGGGGGCTCGAACTTCCGCATCATGGGCATCGGCGCCGAGGAATTCCCGAAGCTGCCGGACTCGGGTGACGACAAGAACTTCCTCCTGGAGCAGGGCGAGCTCGCCACGATGCTGAGCAACGTCGCCTACGCCCAGTCCACCGACGAGACCCGCTACATCCTCAACGGCGTCTATTTCAACTTCAAGGACGGCAAGCTCGCGCTCGTTGCCACCGACGGCCGCCGCCTCGCGCTCGTCAGCAAGGAAATGGCCGTCCCCTCCGGCAGCGCCGGCGCCATCATCCTCCCCGCCAAGACCGTGGCCGAGCTGCTCCGCCTCCTCGGCAAGGGCGAGAAGCTCAAGATCGCCTTCAACGAGCGCCGCGCCGCCTTCCAGATCGAGACCGGCAAGGATTCCAGCGGGCTCACCGACAGCATTTATCTCTTCTCCAAGGTGGTCGAGGGCAACTACCCGAACTACCAGCAGGTCATCCCGAAGGAGACGCACCAGCGCATCAAGCTCGAGCGCGAGCTCTTCCTCCAATGCGTGCACCGCGCCGCGCTGGTGACCTCGGAGAAGTCCAATTCCGTCAAGATCAAGCTCTCCGCCAACCTGCTCGAGATCACCGCGTCGTCGCCCGACTTCGGCGAGTCGCACGAGTCGATGGCCATCTCCTACAGCGGCCCCGACCTGCAGGTGGCGTTCAACCCGCAGTTTGTCATGGATCCGCTCCGCGCCCTCACGAAGGACGAGGTGTTCTTCGAGCTGAAGGACGAGGTCAGCCCCGGCGTGTTCAAGACATTGGAGAGCTTCGTCTGCGTCATCATGCCCGTGCGGCTGAGCTGAGCCGACCGCGCTGCGGGTCCGCCCGCCCCCCACCATGCCGGAGATGCTATCCCTGTTGCTCGCCCCGGCGGTCGCGCTGCTGCTGTTGCTTTTCTACATCAACCTGCGCGTCGCCTCGCCCATCCTGGCGATCCCGATCCGCTGGCTGCGCTGGATCCTCTTCGCGCTCTTCGCGGCGGAGACCAACGAGCAGTTCACCCTCGTGGACCGGCCGTTCTGGGTGGTCGCCTGTTCCGTGTTCCTCGCCTGGTTCCTGCTCGAGTCGGGGTTCAACTGGCTCAAGGTCAGCGCCATCAGCCTGAGCCCGCTGCCCCTGTTCCCGCGCTATGTGGTCAACAGCGGCGGCGACGAGTGGCCCACCCAGCAGCGGCTGCTCAAGGTGCGCGACTGGCTCCGCGACCATGGCTTCACCCCCGTCCAGGCGCTCAAGGCCGAGATCGGCGGCGGCATCTGGCTCCGCACCTCCGTCTACCAGAGCGAGGATAACCAAGTGCGCCTGCACGCCCTCTTCGTGCCGCAGGAGAACGGCGCCATCACCGTCTGCTACAGCCTCGCCACCGAGACGGCCTCCGGCCGGCGCTACGTGACCGACAACCTCTACATCCCCTTCGGCGGCTTCTACCCCGAGAGCTGGCACGTCGAGCGTCGCCCGTGGCGCCGCCACCTGGCGCGGCTCGTCGCCCACCACCGGGACCGGCTGGAAAAATCCGGCGAGACCGCCCTCGTCTGGGAAACCAGCCCGATCGACGACATCAACCACCAGCAGCAGAGCATGGAGATGATCAACACCCAGCTCGGCTACCTGCTGCCCCACGCCGAGCGCGAGGAATACGGCAAGATCACCCCCGAGGGCCGTTTCCGCATCTGGAAGGAGGCCTGGCTGCTCAACTATCTGGGCATCGCCGGGCGCTACTCCTGAGCCGGATGGCGGTGACTGTCGGCGTAGGTCGGGCTTTATGCCCGACATCTTGCTCCTTGTCGGGGATAAACCCCGACCTACAAATAATTCACGCGGCCCCGACGGGCTCAACCAACCCTCGGCCCCCGCCGGTCAAAGCCCGGTTAAAGCCGGCGGCGGGGTAAAAATGACTGGAGTCCCGGACATTTAGGGATAACCCCTAGGCCATGCTGCTGTTTGCCGTCACCGCCCTGGAAAAACTCCAAACCCTCCCGCCGGATGTCTGGCTGAAGATCGGCATCGTCGTGGGTGGCTTCATCATTGCGATCCTGGTCTTCCGCCGCGTGATGAAGATGAACAAGATCATCGCGGGCGTCATCGTCTTCGTGGTCGTGACCGTGGTGTTCTTCTCCTGGGTGTATAACCGCAACGAGCCCAAGTTCCTTACGCCGCTGGTGGAGCGGGTCGCGCCCTTCTTCCCGAGCGCCGGCTCCTACTCCTCGAAGCAGCAAAACGCCCCCCGGCCCTGATTTGTCGCATCAGCCCGGGTTATTACGCTGAACCGGGCTAAATCAGATTGGTCTTTGCCGGGCCGGCTGCTAGGAATCAGCGCCTATGGCCAAGACACACTCTGACATCGGACTCATCGGTCTCGCTGTGATGGGTCAGAACCTCGCCCTCAACATCGCCGACCACGGCTTCCAGATCTCGGTTTACAACCGCACGACGGAGAAGACCGACAAATTCGTCGCCGAAAACCCCAACACCCCGGGCGGCCTCGTCGGCACGAAGACGCTGCCGGAGTTCGTCGCCTCACTGGCGAAGCCCCGCAAGGCCGTCATCCTCGTCCAGGCCGGCAAGGGCACCGACGCCGTCATCGACGGCCTCGCCGCGCTCTTCGAGCCGGGCGACATCATCATCGACGGCGGCAATTCCCTCTGGACCGACACCATCCGCCGCGAAAAGGCGATGAAGGAAAAGGGCCTGCGCTTCATCGGCTCCGGCGTGTCCGGCGGCGAGGAAGGCGCGCGCTTCGGCCCGGCCCTCATGCCCGGCGGCGACCCCGCCGCCTACAAGGAACTCGCCCCCATCTGGAACGCCATCGCCGCCAAGGTCGACGCGAAGACCGGCGCGCAGCTCGGCGGCGCGAGCCCCGGCAAGCCGATCACCGGTGGCGTGCCCTGCGCCGCCTATATCGGCGAGAACGGCGCCGGCCACTACGTGAAGATGTGCCACAACGGCATCGAATACGGCGACATGCAGATGATCTGCGAGGCCTACGCGCTGATGAAGGGCCTGCTCGGCATGAAGGCCCCGGAGATGGGTGCGATCTTCTCCGAGTGGAACCAGGGCATGCTCGGCTCCTTCCTCATCGAGATCACCGCCGACATCCTCAAGCAGAAGGACCCGGTCACGAAGAAGCCCTTCGTCGACATCGTCCTCGACACCGCCGGCCAGAAAGGCACGGGCAAGTGGACCTCGGTCAACGCCCTCGACATGGGCGTGCCGGCCCCGACCATCGCCGAGTCCGTCTTCGCCCGCTGCCTCTCCGCCGTGAAGGAAGAGCGCGTCGCCGCCTCGAAGATCCTGAAGGGCCCGTCCAAGAAATACCGCGGCTCCAAGAAGGCCCTCATCCAGGCCATCCACGACGCCCTCTACTGCTCGAAGATCTGCTCCTACGCCCAGGGCTTCCAGCTCATGCGCGAGGCGCAGAAGGAATACAAGTGGAAGCTCAACTTCGGCGAGATCGCCCAGATCTGGCGGGGCGGCTGCATCATCCGCGCGACCTTCCTCCAGAAGATCACCGAGGCCTACGCCAAGAACCCCGCGCTCGCGAATCTGCTCCTCGATCCGTATTTCAACAAGACCGTGAAGAAGGCGCAGGAGAACTGGCGCAAGGTCGTCGCCCTCGCCGCCGAGTGCGGCGTGCCGGCCCCGACCTTCAGCTCCGCCCTCGCCTACTACGACGGCTACCGCTCGGCCCGCCTGCCGGCCAACCTGCTCCAGGCGCAGCGTGACTTCTTCGGCGCGCACACCTACGAGCGCACCGACCAGCCCCGCGGCAAGTTCTACCACATCGACTGGCCGGAAAAAATCCGGCCCCAGCTCGAGGTCTGAGCCCCGGACTTCGCCCCACCCTTCAGCCCGTCCGAAATCTTCCGGCGGGTTTTTTTTATCAGCGGACGGGACGGCGCGGCAGGCTGACGGAAAAAGTCGTGCCGGTCGTGCCGGTCTGGACCAAGGCGAGCTCGGCGCCGATTTCCCGGGCGAGCAGGTGGCTGATGGCCAGGCCCAGGCCGGTTCCCCCGGCCTTGCTGCTCCGCCCGGGCAGGAACAGGCGGGGTCGCACATTCTCCGGGATGCCGCCGCCCTCGTCGCGCACCGTGAGCACCAGCCGGTCCCCCACCAGGTCGAGGCTGACGCGGACCGTCGCCTGGGCGGGACTCGCCTGGATGGCATTCTCGATGAGATTGTCGGCGATGAGGCCCAGCAGGTTGCCGCGGTTGCTATCGAGGTTGTCGGAGAACCCGCCGGTGACCGCGAGCGACACGCCCCGGGCGCGGGCCGCGGGCTGGTGGCGGTCGCGCCAGCCCGCGACCAGGTCATGGCCGCTGAGCTCGTAGGCGTGGGCGGAGCTGCGTTCGCCGAGCAGGGTCACGGTTTCCTGGATCATCGTCTGCAACCGGTCCGTGTAGTCAGCCGCCGTCTGCCAGTCCGTCTCGTTCTCCGGGCCGGTGCGTGCCGCCAGCATGGCGCGCAGGCCGGCGACCGGACCCTGCAAGCCGTGCAGCAGGTGGGAGGTGATCTGGCCGAGCACGGAGGCCTTCGCCGCGAGCGCGAGCTCGAAGTTGGCGCGGATGAGCCGTTCGCTGCGCTCGGCGATGATGCGTTGCGCCCGGGTCAGGCCCCACGTCGCGGCGCCCACGATCAGGAGGATCAGCGCGGCGCCCACCAGAAGGGTGGCCCGCGTCTGGCCCCCGACCTGTTCGTCAATGGCGGCCAGTTCCCGCGCCAGCGGCCGGGCGTCGATGAAATACTGGGCGATGCCCACCAGTTGGGCGCCCCCGGGATAATGCAGGGGCAGCAGCACTTCTAGGACGGGCACGGGTTCCTCGCCGGGTTGCAGCCCGGTGAAACCCGGGCCGGGCGCGAAGCGCGGATGGTAGCGGCTGATGGGCTTCAGCCGGGTGAGTTCGAGGTAGTCGTCGGGCGGCAGGTCGACGAAGAGCATGGCGGCGGGGACGGCCCGCAGGGGCGTGCCATCGGCGGCGAAAACCGCCACGCCGAGCATGCCGGTTTGCTGCGCGGTCTTGAGCGCCGCGAGCACGGTATCACTGTTGGGCGAGATCGAATCGTCGGCGCCGGTGTGGATGCCGGAGTGCACCTCGCCGTCGCGGAGCTGCAGCAGCGCCACCGGGTGGAGCACGGCGGCATCGCGCTCGATGATCTTGCGGTGGATCTCCGCGGCCAGATCCCGGCGGAACTGCAGGAGCAGGCCGGCGAAGATGGCCACCAGCAGGCCGCCGGCGGCCAGGGCGACGGCGGCGGTGCGGGTGGTGAAGGCGCGGGGCATGCGGCGGTCGGCGGCGTCAGAAGGAGTTGCCCAGCGGCAGGTCCAGGCTGGCCAGCGCGGAGCCGAACAGGAGGCGGCGCTGCTCGGGCGACAGACCGGGCTGCAGGACTGCCGTCTCGTAGTCCGCATAGCGTTCCCACCGCTCCTGCTGGGTGAAGGCGTAGGCGAATTGGGCGAGCAGGAGCTCGATGGACTTGTTGCTGGTGCGGCCGGCCATCGTGCCGGCGATGGCAAGCAGCTCCGTCTGGAGCTTTTCCTTGTCCCGGGCCATCGCCACATAACCCTTCGCCTGCGCGGCGTTGAATGTCGCCAGTTCCGCGATCGCCGCCTCGCGCTTTGCCTTCAGCTCGGGGGAGGAACGGCGGTTGGCCACGATCTGAAGGACGATGCTGTCGCGTTGCCGGACGAACTCGACCCGATCCTCGGGAAACTCGTTCCGCAGGGCCTCCTGGCGGGCGAGCATGGCACGCTGCCACACGATCTTGTCGTTCATGTAGCGGCTGACCCGGCTGGTGACCTCGCGCGGGACGGGGATGGTGGGCGGCTTGGCCGGGTTCGGCAGCAGGACGAGGCCGGCGCGGATTTCCTCGGCCAGCTCCTCGACGCGGGCCAGACGAGCGGCCTGCTGCCCGGCCAGGGTCTTGAGCGCGTTGACGCGCTTGAAGGCAAAGAAGGCGCGGTCCTGCTTGTAGAGCACCTCGCGCAGCTCGGCCTTCAGCGCCGCCTTTTCGTCCTGATAGGCCTGAATCTTCTGCTCCAGCTCCGGCGCCAGGTCCGCGGGCAGGCGGATGCGGGCCAGTTCCGGGGAAAAATAGAAATAGGGACCGGGCGAGCTCAGGGAGATTTCGGCGGCCGGGAGCTTCAGCGAATCCTGCAGCTCCATCGCCAGCTCGCGCAGGAGCCGGCGCTGGGCGGGTGAGAGTCCTTCCTGGAAGAAGGCGGCGCCGAGCATGACCTTGATCTCGTCGACGTTGGATTCCCAGCGGGTGTTGTCGCCGAGGCGCCAGCCGCGGGTGTCGTTCCAGTTGTTGCCGCTCTCGAAAAAGCCGCCCTCGACGTAGTTGGCGCGCATTTCCTCCGCCGTGCGCTCGAGTTCGGCCAGGCCGGGGGTTTGTTCGCGGGCGAAAGCCGCAAGGTCGTCCGAGCGATTCTCCGGCGGGATGGACTGGAGGGAATCGAGCTTGGCGCGCAGGGCGACGAGCGCAGCGGCACGGGCGGTGCGGTAGGCGTTGAGTTTTTCGCGCCGGCTGCGGTTAAGGTCCTCGGAAAAGAGCAACGGGCTGAGCGGGGTGAAGAAAGGCTCATAGACAAAATCGGCCAGGGTCGCGGGCGGGGAGAACTTGGCAAGCGAGGCCTGGGTTTTCTTCGAGGGAATGGCTTCACCCAAGGCCGGCGGGACGGGTGGAGCTACGAGCATGCGGTAGTAAGTCCGGACGCTGGTCGGGAAAGAACCCGACATATTGAAGTCGTGGTAACCGCCGTAGTTCGAGCCGTAGTTCGAACTCGGAAAGTAGGTGGGCCCGTAATCGTTATACCGGGTGACGGTGGAGCCCTGGTCGGTGTAGGCCTTGGGTGGTTCGGAGGTGACAGTGTTGCGGTCGGTGGCTTCGGCGGCAAAGGCAACGGAGCCGAGCAGACACAGCGACAGAAGACTACCGGGAAGTCGTGAGTTCATGACGGGGGAGGACGGGGAGTTGTCCGGCGCGGGATTGCGCGCGGGAACTTCTTCTTTGCGTCAAGCGTGCCACAATCGTCTCCTGGAGCCAAGGCTGCTGATGGCGAACAGCTTCGGGACATCTTGGTCATTTCGGCCCACCGGGCCGGAGCCCGGGCTTGGTGAAAGACCCCAAAATTCTGGGCCGGCGGCGCGCGTAAGTTGGGGTCAGTCACCAACGGAATCGCTCGGATCCGGCTTGGCCGGCCGGCGGGCCGAGGCCAGCCGGTAACGCAGATACTCGCGGTTGACGCCCAGGCGCCGGGCCGCCGCCGACACGTTGTGGCCGGTGGCCTGCAGCGCCTCGGCGACCAGAGCGTCAATGACCTGGTCGATGGAGAAACCGGTTTCCGGCAGGCTCCACGTGGGATTACGCCACGCGGGTTCGGCCGGGGTCGTCCCGCCGGGCGGTCCGAGGGTGGCGAGATTCAGGGTCGGGCCGGAGGAAAAGATCAGCGCCCGCTCGATCTCGTGGGCGAGTTCGCGGATGTTGCCCGGCCAGGCCTGCGCGCGCAGTCCGGCCTCGGCCGCCGGCGAGAACTGCAGCGGACCAAGGCCGTGGCGGGCGGCCAGGCGCTGGAGGAGATGGCGGGCCAGCGGCACGATGTCCCCCGCCCGCTCGCGCAGCGGCGGTAGCACGAGGTGCAGCAGGTGCAGCCGGTGAAAAAGATCCCCGCGGAATTTGCCTGCTGCGACGAGCCCCGCCAGCGGCTGGTTGCTGGCGGCGATGATCCGCACCTCGACCCGGATTTCGCGGGTGCCGCCGAGGCGGCGGATGAACCCCTCCTCGACCGCGGTGAGGATCTTCGCCTGCGTGCCGGCGGCCAGGGCGCCGATCTCGTCGAGAAAAAGGGTGCCGCCGTCCGCGGCCTCGAACAGGCCGAGCCGGGCGTGCTTCGCGTCGGTGAAGGCCCCGCGCTCGTGGCCGAAGAGCTCGGCCTCCGCGAGCGTCTCGGGCAGCGCCGCACAGTTGATCCGGACGAGCGGCTGGGCCGCGCGCGGGCCGTGGGCGTGCAGCCAGCCGGCGAGCCGGCTCTTGCCGGTGCCGGTCTCGCCCTCGATCAGCAGGGGCGGCGGCCGCCGTTCCAGCCGGCGTTCCGCGGCCAGAATGGTCTCAAGGTGCGTCCGCAGCGCCTCGCCGAGAAAGAAGTCATCCGCATCCGGCCCGTTCCCGCGGTCGCGATGCTCCTCCCGCCGGGCGGCGGTGCGGCTGCGGCGGCCGCGCAGGAACGCCAGCGGCACCTGCTCGAACTCAAAGGGCTTGGCGAGGTAGTCGCAGGCGCCCAGGCGCATGGCCTCGACGGCCTGTTTGATTCCGCCGAAGGCGGTCATCACCACCACCGCGGTGTTTTCCGAGAACGCGCCCTCGCGGAACAGCTCGAGCACCTCGCCGTCGGGCAGGTGCAGGTCGACCAGCGCATATTCAAAGCGCAGCGTCGCGAGCAACCGGCGGGCTTCCGCCAGGCCCGCGGCCTCGGTGACCGCGGCGCCCAGGCCGCGCAGATGGGCGGTCAGGCGGCGGCGCAGGGCGGCATCATCCTCGAGGAGGAGCACCTCGCAGCCGGCAGGCAGGGCGGTTTCGGGCGACATCGCTCATTCAATCCGCCGCAGGCGCCGGACGTTTTCAATGCCAATCTGAAAACGGCCCGCCGTGGCGGACCCGGTTATTAGCAAAGATGCGGCCCGGCCCGCCCGCGCCTTTCATGTGGGCCCGGCCCGCGCCGGCCGCCGCTAAAGCATTGAATATTCCCGGCCACCATTTCGTCTCAGGGGGTATGAAAAATCTCGGTCTGTTATTCGCCGTCTGCGCCGCCGGCCTCGGGCTGCAGGCGGATCAACGCAATGACGGGCCGCGGGATCGCCGCGGACCCGAGCCGCGGATCATCGTCTACCAGCACGCCAACTATCGCGGCAGCGCGCTGGTGCTCTACCCGGGGGACGAGCTGGCGAGCCTCTCAGATGTGCGGTTCGAGGGCGGCGGCCGGATCAACGACACCATCTCGTCCATCCGGATCGAAGGCGGGATCGAGCTTTATGTTTATGAGGACGCCGGTTTTCGCGGCACGGCGGCCCGACTTTCGGAGAGCGTGCGCGACCTGACCAGCCGGCTGTTGCCCGAAAGCGTGGCCGTCAGCTGGAACGACCGCATTTCCTCGCTCCGGGTGGAGCGGACCCGGGACCGCCGGCCCGGCAACGGGCCGCGCCCGAACCCCGAGGTCATCATCAAGCGGGCCTATCAGGACATGCTGCTGCGCGAGCCGGACCCGACGGGCCTGCGCCACTACCGCGGCCTGATCCTTGACCAAGGCTGGACCGAGGAGATGGTGCGCGATCACCTCCGGCGCGGGGACGAATTCCGCCGCGAGGGCGCGGATCGCATCATCCGCCAGGCTTATCGCGATGTGCTCGACCGGGAACCGGATGCCAGCGGGCTGAAGCAATACCGCTGGGCCCTCCAGGAGAAAGACTGGACCGGCGACGATGTGCGCGAGGATCTCAAGCGCAGCGACGAATACCGGCGCAGACCGGTCGGCCCGCGGGGCGGGGAAGACAAAAAGCCCGAGGACGGGCGCCGCGGGCACTGATCCGCTGCGGCCGGGAACTGCGCGCGGTTCCCGGCGGGTCCCTCAGGGGCCGATGCGCCCGGCGGGCGCGATCGAGATGACGCCGGTGCGGTTGCGCTGGGCGTAGACGGCGGCGGTTTCCGGACCGAGCAGGGTGTTGATCCGATCCTGGTATTCCGTGCGCGCCGCCGTGAGCTGGGCCATGCGCTCCGACGAAGGGGCGCCACCCGCGCTGCGGCGGGCGCCGGCCATCATGGCGGCCTGGTAGTTCCGTTCGATCTGCGCCAGTTCATAGGTCGTCGCCGGCGTGATGGCGGGATAACTGGCGGTGAACTGGGCGGTCTGGGCATAAGTGGAGTCGGAGGCTTTGAGGTATTCGTAGAAACGATCGTCGGTCAGGACGGCCCGCGCCTGCTCGTTCAGCTCCTCCTGCGCCGCGGCGCGCAGCACCATGGTGTCCGCCGTCATGTCACCCGTGCGCAGCGGATCAACCGAGTCGTAGGCTTTCTGCGCGCGGAAGAGCGCGGTGTATTCCGCCTCGGTCACCTCGAGGCCCTTGAGGTTGCCCATCACGCGGCTCGCGGACGGGGAGGAGCGCATTTCAAATTGCTCCAACTCCGCCGGGGTCAGGATAGCGGCGAGATCTTTTTGCACCTCCTGTTCCAATCCGGCTTGGACGGCCATCGGGTTCTGGGTGTCGCCCGGCTTGCGGTCCGCGAATAGCTTCATGCGCAATTCGTTGAAGTCGCGGTTGATGGTCTCGATCTGGTCGATCTTGTCGTCCGACAGCGAACCGTAGCGCCGCTCCCGCGAGGCCGGATCCATCATGGCGGAGGGCCGGGCGTCCGGCCCCAGCAACTCGGTGAGCAGGTTTCGCCGGTCGGTGTTCATCTGTTCCTGTGCGGCGCGATACTCCGGATTGTTGAAGTTTTTCTTCCAGAAGGGCAGGTCGTCCAGGCCCGGGCTCGACAGGCGCTCGGCGACCATCTGGCTGACGACGGCCCGGACCACGGCGGGCGGAAAGCCGGCGGCGCGCAGATTGGCCACCAAGTCATGCAGGCTGGAGCCCGGCTTCAGGGTCTGCCAGATGGCCGGCGTGACGCTGGCCCCGACCGGGCCGGACGAAGCGGCCGGGGCGGGTTTCGCCGGC
>JAQSDJ010000113.1 GCA_029945855.1 Lacunisphaera sp. | reverse complement strand
TGTCCCTCGACTGGCTCGGGACCTTGAGCCTGTCGAAACGGGAAGCCGGTGCCACTTTCCAACCAAGCCGGAGTGAACTCCGGGGTATCAAACCCACCGCGAATGAACCGGCGATCAGCCGGTCCCCGAAACCCAGTGGCGGAGGCGATCAGCCGGAGCCTGTCTTTATCGGATTCATCCCTTGATGAATCCCTTTAGTGGTCAACTCCCCAAAGATTGAGGGCATCGTTCTAGCCTGGAGGGTTTCGGGGCCTGCGTAAACGCCCTTGCCCCTGCGGCTTTGCGGCAGAAACGAGGTTTCGAATATTTTGTTTGCTACGCCCGGGGCTTTGGGGTCTCTTGACCGCTCATTTCCGCGAGGAAGTGAAGTAGAAATCGGGACGTAGCTTAGCCTGGTAGAGCGCTTGCTTCGGGAGCAAGAGGTCGAGAGTTCGAATCTCTCCGTCCCGACCACTTCGACAAAAACCAGAACCCCTTCGGGGGTCATTAAATTTTCTGGGCAAGTCATTGGTCGGCGGGCCGAAACAAAAATCGGAAAATTTAACGGTTTTGCCCAGAGTTCGGACTCTCATTAGGCTTTGTGATGAAAAGGTCCTCGATTCGTGTAAAATCGGACCAACCGTTAAATTCCATCACTTGAGTTTGTCGTCTACATCGACACACTTTGCCCAGTGAAATTCTAACTGGGGCAGAGGCCAATTGGATCGCCCTCCAACAATCATGGAGGTTCCAATGCATACGCTTCGCCGTGAGGCCAACACAGTCACATCCGGGTCGGTTCCAGTCGCCATCTATACGCGCGTTTCTACGGTCAACCAAGTGGGTGGACGTTTTGATTCCTGCGAAAGCCAGGCCGCTGTCTGTCGGGAATACATCAGTAAGCACACGGCCGAGGGGTGGCACGAGGTCGCGTCTTTCTCCGATCCAGCCTACTCAGGCGGCTCCATGAACCGCCCCGGCGTTCAGGCTCTGAAACGCAGAATTGAATCTGGCGATGTTAAGGTGGTCCTGATCTTCAAACTTGAGCGAGTGCTGCGGAGCACAGATGAGTGGTCCCCCTTCCGTGCGTTTCTGAAACAGCACGGCTGTCGCTTGGTCAGCACGACCGAAGATCTCAGCGATGAGACTCCTTCGGGGCGCCTGAAGAACAACCTGCTGGTGAGCGTCGCGGAATATGAACGACTGAACACAGCCGAGAAGGTGCGCTCGAAGTTACTGGAGCAAGCCAAGCGCGGTTACTGGAGCTGCGGGTTGGTCCCATACGGCTATACATATGATAAGAGCACCCAAACCCTGCATGTGCACCCCGAGGAAGCCGCCATTGTGCGCCGTATCTTTAGGGAAGCTGCCAATCTTGTGCCTCTCACCAAACTGGCCAATGCACTGGCGGCCGAAAAAGTCCGCACGAGATGTCGCGTTTTTACCCGTAGAGACGGAACGAGGGAGGAAGTTGGGGGCCTTTCCTTTCGCAGCGACGGCCTCCGGAAAATGATCAGAAACTCGATCTATGCGGGCCGGGTCAGAATGCAGGGCCAGCAATTCCCCGGGCAGCACAAGGGCATTGTGCCAGCCGATGTTTGGGAAAAGGCCAACGCGGCAATCAGAGAAAATCTCCAACCAGCCCGTTGCCTGCTCCAAACCAGAGACAAGCATTTCCATCTCCTCAAGGGGGTATTGCATTGCGGCTGCTGCCGGCGAGCGATGATTCCCAATGCCAGTGGCAAGAAAGACAGCGACGGGAAGCCCTACAGGTATTACACCTGCGGCCATACCCGTCAACCGGGCGGCGTCGGGATTTGCCCCGTGCGCCACGTATCCGCGACGGCATTGGAAGCCGCGATCATCGGGTTCATCGGTGAGTGCAGCCAGCATCCCGAAATCCTGCAAGCGGCGGAGGAAAGTTCCCGGCTGCGAGCCAAAGCAAACCGCAAACCTCTCCGGACGGCTCTCGCAGCAGCCGAGGATTCACTGGCCGACATCACCCAGCAACTCCGCAACTGTGCGGAGGTCGTGGCAGTGGGTGGCATGGATGCGATGGCGGACGAACTGCGGGAGCGCGCGGTGGCGCTCAGGGAGGAAAAACAACGCCTGTTGGTCGAATGCGAGCAACTGCGCCAAGACCTTTCGGCGACCCATCCGGCGGACGGGCTGACTGCCTACTCCGCCTCCGCCAGATGGCATATTCATCCTCCAAATTGTCTAAATCAGATGATATCTCTCGTGTTTCCTATTTAGCGTTTATCATTAGCACTTTATATACCGCAAAGCCTGATAATAGGCTTTTTTCATTTGCAATATGATTCGTTTAACGCCACGTATTGCATACGAGATGAACGGCCTGTCCTCCTCCAATAATGGTCAACGCACCGGCGCGGCGGCGGCGTTCATCGATGCCCAATTGGCCGGCGGCCGGGTCGCTTTCCCTTTATCCCAGCTACTCAAAGAGACCGGGCTGAGCCTCTCCGCTGCCAAGAGCCAGTTGCAACGGCTCGGCCGCCGCTTGGCGCGGGTCTCGCGGAAGCACCAGTTTCTACTGATCGTTTCCCCGGAACACTACATCCGTGGCAGCCCGCCAGCCGATTGGTGGCTCGATGATTATTTCCGCTGGCTCGGGCACCCCTATTATCTGGCGCTGCAATCGGCCGCGGGCACCTATGGCTCGAATCCGCAATCCATCCAAGTCACCCAGGTGATGACGGACACCGCCCGCCGCCCGGTCAAGATCGGTCAACTGCGCATCGTCTTCTTCGTCAAACGCGGGATCTCCCGCACGCCCACGCAGCAGCTGACCAACGCCTTCGCACCGACCCAGGTGAGCACCCCTGCGGCAACGGTGTTCGACCTTATCCGGTACGCCGCCCGCATCGGCGGCATCGGCCGGGCCGCGGAAACCCTCCAGCCGCTGCTTCCGCTCCTCCGCCAAGGCGAACTACGAGCCGTGCTCGAGGCGGAAGCGGAAACGGCGACGGCCCAGCGGTTGGGCTATATCCTCGAAAAATCAGGCCGGACCAAA
>JAQSDJ010000112.1:28009-34849 GCA_029945855.1 Lacunisphaera sp. | reverse complement strand
TTCCGGCCGGAGCGTGCCGGCGGCCTCGTGCGAGGCGGACAACGGCGGCAGCCAGTCGGCGAGATTCTTGTCCAGCGCGGCCAGGACCTTGGCGGACCAGGTGCGTTTGCGCACGTCCATGAGTGCGGTGCCGGAGGCGTCGCCGTGCTCCATGAAATAATTACCCGTGAGGTGATAGTTCAGGTAATCATGCGGCAGGAGCACATGGCGCAGGCGGCGGTAATTCGCCGGCTCGTGGCGTTTCAGCCAGAGGATCTTCGGGGCGGTGTAGCCCGGCAGGAAGGGCAGGCCGGCCGTGCGGATGACGGCCGCGGTGCCGCCGAGCTTGGTGGTGAGGAGCGCGCATTCCTTCGTCGTGCTCGTGTCGCACCAGAGCTTGGCGGGACGGATCACTGCGCCTGCCGCGTCGAGCGGCACGAAGCCGTGCTGCTGGCCGGAGACGCCGATGCCGCGCACGCGGGAGCGGTCGACCTTGGCGGCGACCTCCGTGATCACGGTGCCGAGCGCGGCGGCCCACTCCTGCGGGTGCTGTTCCATGTGGCCCGCGGGCAGCCCGGGGATGAGCGTGTGCGGGGCGCGGGCTTCGGCCACGACGCGGCCGGTCTCGAGGTCCAGCGCGATGGCCTTGGTGCTCTGGGTGCCGCTGTCGATGCCGATATGGAGGCTCATGGGAGGATCAGCCGTGCAGGTAGGTGTTGAGCAGGTTCTCGAGATATTCCTGCTTGCCGGAACGGGGTGTGGGCTCGCCGAGCTTGGTCAGCACGAGTTTCTCGAGCGACTTGAAGGTGGCCTTGCCCGTCTCGATGTCACGGCCGAAACCGGTGTCGAAGGAGGCGTAGCGGTCGGCGACGAACTGCTCGAACTTGCCCTCGGCGAGGATGCGGCGCGCGAGCTTGAAGGCCAGCGCGTAGGCGTCCATGCCGCCGATGTGGGCGTGGAAGAGATCCTCGGGGTCGATCGAGGGGCGGCGGAGCTTGGCGTCGAAGTTGAAGCCGCCGCTGCCGAGGCCGCCGGCGCGGAGAATCGAGACCATGGCGAGCGTGAGCTCCTTGACGTTGGTGTTGAACTGGTCGGTGTCCCAGCCGAGGAGCAGGTCGCCGGTGTTGGCGTCGATGGAGCCGAGCATGCCCTGGGCGGCGGCGACTTCGATCTCGTGCTCGAAGGTGTGGCCGGCGAGCGTGGCGTGGTTGGTCTCGATGTTGAACTTGAAATGCTTCTCGAGACCGAACGTGCGCAGGAAGGCGACGCCGCTGGCGACGTCGAAGTCATACTGGTGCTTGGTCGGCTCCTTCGGCTTCGGCTCGATGAGGAACTGGCCCTTGAAGCCGATGCTCCGGGCGTAGTTCACGGCCAGGTGCATGAACGCCGCCAGATGCTCCTGCTCGCGCTTGAGGTTGGTGTTGAGGAGCGTCTCGTAGCCCTCGCGGCCGCCCC
This sequence comes from Lacunisphaera sp., assembly GCA_029945855.1. Lineage (GTDB taxonomy): Bacteria > Verrucomicrobiota > Verrucomicrobiia > Opitutales > Opitutaceae > Lacunisphaera. The sequence goes on along the minus strand of JAQSDJ010000112.1, from coordinate 33,415 downwards.
AGAAGACGTAGTTCTCGCCGCCCAGCTCCTGGGTCACCTCGAGGGCCTTCTTCACCTGCGCCGCGGCGTAGGCGAAGACATGCGCGTCGGGGTTGGTGGAGGCGCCGCACATGTAGCGCGGGTTCGAGAACAGGTTGGCCGTGCCCCAGAGGAGCTTCACGCCGGTGGCCTTCTGCAGGGTCTTGGCGTGGGCGACGATCTGGTCGAGGTTTTTGTTGGACTCGGCGAGCGTGCGGCCCTCGGGGGCGATGTCGCGGTCGTGGAAGCACCAGAACGGGGCCTGGATCTTCTGGAAAAACTCGAAGGCAGCATCCATGCGGACCTTCGCGACGGACACGGGATCCTTCCCGGATTCCCACGGACGGCAGATCGTGCCCGGGCCGAACGGGTCAGAACCGGTGCCGCGGAAGGCATGCCAGTAGGCGATGGAGAAGCGCAGATGCTCCTTCATGGTGCGGCCGTCGATGACCTCGGCGGGATTGTAGTGGCGGAAGGCCAGCGGATTGGCCGAGCCGGGGCCCTCGTGGGCGATGGTGGCAACGGTGGGGAAATGAACAGCGGGTTTTTTCATGGGCGGACAGGGGTGGAGGAGCGCCATCATATCCGAGCCGGGCGCCGGGCGGGTAACTAAAAGCCACATTATTCTTTTGATTTTTAACACAGCCCGGCGACGGTGGGTCCCGCACCCCATGAGCCTGCCGACGCCGCCGCGACTCCGCGTCGCCCTGTTGATCGAGACCTCCAACCGCTACGGGAGGGACCTGCTCCATGGCGTGCACGACTGGGTGAACGCCGGGGCCAACTGGTCCATCCGGCTGACCGAGCAGGCCCGGCGGGCGCCGCTCCCGGCGTGGATGCGAACCTGGGAGGGCGACGGCATCATCGCGCGCGTGGACTCGGCCGTGATCGCGACCGCCCTGCGGCGGACCGGCCTCCCGGTGGTGGACGTCAGCGCGGAAAGGGCGAAGTCGATCTTTCCACGGGTCAGCATCGACAACGCGGCGGTGGCGCGGCTGGCGGCGGAGCACTTGCTGGGAAAGAATCTCCGACATTTTGCTTACTGCGGGGACGGCCAGTATCTCTGGTCGCGGCAGCGCGGGGAGGCTTTTGCGCGGGAGTTGCGCGCGCAAGGCCGGCGCAGCGTGGATTTCCCGACGCGGCAAACGGCCGGGCAGGGCTGGGAGCGCGAGACGCAGGCGATGGCCGCCTGGCTCGCCGGGCTGCCCAAGCCGGTGGGGGTGTTCGCCTGCTACGACGCGCGGGCGCAGCAGGTTCTCGAAGCGTGCCACGTGGCCGGGCTGTCGGTGCCGGACCAGGTGGCGGTGCTCGGGGTGGACGATGACGAGCTGGTCTGCGAACTCTGTGATCCGCCCCTAAGCAGCGTGCTGCCGAACGCGCGGCGCACGGGCTATGAGGCCGCGGCCACGCTGTCGAAACTCATGGCCGGCCAGCCGGCCGGGGTGGTGGGGCTCAAGGAGATCGAGCCGGTCCGCGTGGTGGCGCGGCGCTCGACCGAGGCGCTGGCGGTGGCGGACCGGCACGTGGCCGAGGCGATGCGCTTCATTCGCGAGCACGCCCATGACGGCATTGGCGTGAAGGACGTGCTCCGGGCCGTGCCGGTGTCGCGGACGCTGCTGGAGCGGAAATTTGGCCGCGTGCTCGGGGAGTCGCCGCACCGCCTGATCAAGCGGCAGAAGATCGACCGCGTGCGGCAGTTGCTGGCGGAGACGGACGTGCCCATCGCGCGGATCGCCGACATGACGGGCTTCGAGTCGCCCAGCTACCTCAGCGCCGCCTTCCGCCGGGAAACCGGGTCAAGCCCGCGGGCCTTCCGCGCAAAACACCGGCAGCCGCCGCGTTAGGGCCGGTAAGGTCGATCTCGGCGATGATGGGGACCCGGTGCAGGTAGGAGGCCAGAGAGCGTGTCCGGCACCGCCGAATCGGTGCGGAAGGGCACAGCGGGAAATCCTTCGCGGTTATACAGATTCACGTCGGGCACGTTGGCCCATCCGTAGCGGACGGCGGCAGGCGGATCGATTCCTTCGGCGGTGACGACCACGGTGGAGTCTTGGATCTCGGCGCGGGCGGGCACGAACTTCCCGTCCATGCCAGCCATCGTGAAGCCCTTCAATGCATCACCCTTCGCCATCAGCCCTCCGCCGGCGTGCTGGAAAGTGATCACGGCGCGGTTGCCCTCGATGGTCATGCGGCTGAAAACCGGGCCGGAGTATTCCACCGGCTGCCCGTAGGTCAGGGCGAGCGCGGCCAAGGCCAGGCGTTCGCCGACGGGACGCTTGCGGGTTGGGTGGATATTTTCGGCGTCACCCACGTCGGTGGTGACGACCATCGCGGTATGCGGCGTCCCTTGCCACGTGCGGAATTGCGCCTCGCGAAAGGCGGGCGTCGCGGTGCGATGAGGCGCGAGTTGCACGAACAGAAAAGGCAGCTCCGCGCCCCAGGCCTCGCGCCAGTCCGCGATCAGCGCGGATTGCAGGGCGGGATACGCGCCATGGCTGCCGACGTTCGACTCGCCTTGATACCAAAGCACGCCGTGAATCGCGAAGGGCTGGAGCGGAGCGATCATGCCGTTATGGAGCGCGCCGGGCGCATCGTGACCGCGCAGGGCCGGGCGCTTCGGCTCGGGCGGGATGGGTTCGCCTTTCTCCTGGGCGGCTTTTACCACTGCCGGGCGCTCGCGGTAGATGTGGTGTTGATGGGCGCGGTATTCGGTGAGGATCTGCGCGAACTCCTCGGGCGAGACGCCCTGCCATTTTTCGATCAGGTGGCCGGCGGTGCCGGTGGCGGTGAGCGTGTCGAGCGACATCCATGTCTCGATCCGCGTGCCGCCGATCGAGCACACGAGCAGGCCGATGGGCACGTCCAGTTTCTGCTGCACGGTCTGCGCGAAATAATAGGCCACGGCCGAGCAATCGGCCGTCGTGGCGGGGCGTGAGGATTTCCTTGCTGCCGTGGAAGCCGAGGTCCGCGTAGCCCTGGTCGTCCGACACGATCAGGACCACGTTGGGCGGACGCGCGGTGGCGAAACCCACCGTGGCGAGGGCGGCGAGACTGGAGGCGGCCAGGACAACCCGACGGGGCAGGGAGTGGGGGCGCATACGAGAAGGGGTGGATCGTGAGCGGGGCCGGACGGCACGGAAATTCTGCCAGCGAGCGGCCCGAGGATGCGCGCATGCTGTGGCGTCCACCGGGCTTTGACGAGCGAATGCGCGGCATGCCCCCCGAACGGGGGAGCATCGTGCGCGGGCGCCGGGCTGAGGCAAAAATTTCCGCTGGCCGGGCTTGGCAAGTCTCCGCCCGTGCGGTGCAATGCCCCGGCTTGAACCGGTCGCTCCATTCCCCTCCTGTCGGCTTGCGCCTCATCCTGGTCGGGAGCACGGCCGGATTGCTCCTCGCGCTGTTCCCCGCCTGCCGTCCTGTGCCGCCACCGGTGGACCGTCTCCGCGTGTATCAGGCTGTGGCGCAGACGTCGGATTCCTGCCGCGAGTGTCACGCGGAGATCCATGCCGCCTGGGCGCCAACCGATCACGCGCGCGCGAACCGTCCGGTCGACCCGGTGAAGGATGCGGCGGCCCTGGCGGGTCTGGGGCCGCACGACGCGACGGCGAAGGCGGAATTCATCCTCGGGCAGAAGCCGCTGTGGCAGCCCCTGATTCCGGCGGCGGGCGGACGATGGCAGCCGCACGAGCTGGCCTACGATCCGGTGAAGCACGAGTGGTTCAATGTCTTCGGCCAGGAGAACCGTCGCGCGGGCGAGTGGGGCCACTGGACCGGCCGGGGCATGAATTGGAATTCGATGTGCGCGCCCTGCCACATGACCGGCTATCAACGGCGCTACGACCCGGCCACCGACGCCTATGCCTCCACGTGGGTGGAGCACGGGGTGGGCTGCATCCAGTGTCACGGCCCGACCGCCCCGGGTCACGGGGACAAGGCCCGGCCCCCGCCGGCCGGCCCGAAGGCGCCGTTTTTCGGCGACCGCGCGAAGATGATGCAGACCTGCGCGCCGTGCCACGCCCGGAACGAGCGGTTGACGGACGAGTTCCAGCCGGGCGATTCGTATCACGACCACTACCGCATCGTGCTGCCGGTTGACGCGGCGACCTATTATCCCGACGGCCAGCAGCGCGACGAAGACTTCAACTGGACCTCGGTTCTGCTCAGCCGCATGGGGCACGCCGGTGTCACCTGCCTGGATTGCCACGACCCGCACACGGCGAGGACGATATTTCCGGCCGGCGACAACCAGCTTTGCCTGCAATGTCACGCGGCGCCCGGGCGCAAGCTGCCCAGCGGCGTCGGGGCGGTGCCCATCGACCCGACTGCGCACTCGAAGCACCAGTCGGACAGCGCGGGCAACTCGTGCGTGGCGTGCCACATGCCGACGACGACCTACATGCAACGGGCGCCGCGTCACGACCATGGTTGGCTTTCGCCCGATCCGCTGCTGACGAAGGAACTCGGCATCCCGAATGCCTGCAGCCGCTGCCACGAGGACAAGGGGTTGGATTGGAACATCGCCAAGACGGCCGAACTGTTCGGCACCAAAGTGCTGGGGCGGCAACGCGGTCGGGCCCGGGCGATGACGGCCGCACAGGCGGGTGCGCCGGGCGCGGCAGACAACCTCGTGGCCCTGCTGCAGACCGAGGATATTCCTGCTTGGCGCGCGACATATCTTTCGCTGCTGGCCGGCCAGTCGGACGCCGCCAAGGCCATGCCGGCCGCGCGGTCCGCCCTGGCCGCCGTCGATCCGTTGGAGCGCGCGGCCGCGGTCGGGTTCTTTGCCGGATCGGCCGAGGCTTCCGCGTTGCTTACCCCGTTGCTCCAGGATCCGGTGCGGCTCGTGCGGCTGGATGCCGCCTGGGCGCTGGCCGCCGAGCTGCCCGCGGACTCGGCGGGGCGGGGGGAGCTTGATGCCTACCTGCGGCTGACGCTCGACCAACCTTCGGGCCGCTTGCGGCTCGGGCAGGCCAAGGCCAATCGCGGCGACCTCGCCGGCGCGGAAAAGGAAATGGCGATCGCGGTGCAGTGGGACCCGTTTTCGCCGGCCATTCGTGACTCCCATGGGATGGGGTTGGCCGCGCTGGGTCGGAGTGCGGAGGCCGGCGCGGAGCTCTATCGCGCCGCGGAGTTGGCCGGTTCGCACGGCGGGCCGAACGCGTTTCGGGCCGGGCTGGCGTTCGCGGAGGCCGGTAAAATGGTGGAGGCGGAGAACGCGTTTCGTCTCGCGGTGAAGTGTGATCCGGCGCTCGACCGCGCCTGGTATAACCTCGGGCTGCTGCACGCGCAGCAGGGCCAGCCCGCCGAAGCGTTGGCGGCGCTGCGGCAGGCGGAGGCGACGGCCCCGACGACGGCCGATTATCCGTTCGCGCTTGCGACGGTCTTGTT
>JAQSDJ010000112.1:0-27999 GCA_029945855.1 Lacunisphaera sp. | reverse complement strand
CATGAGTTCTCTGAAAACGACCGACATGCGCTGGATCGCGACGGCGCCCGCGCCGCGGTGCGGCGCGCATTGCACCTCGACCCGGCGAACGCAGGCGCGCAGCAGTTATGGCGGTCGATCGGACCATGACCTGCCGGCACTCTGCCCGTGGATAACCGGATGCCCCTTGGGCAAAGCCACGCTTACTCCCCTTGATTCAAAGTCGATCTGCCATGTCCAAACTCACCCTGCACCTGCTCCGCAACGCGGCCACGAGATGGCTGCTCATTCTGTCCCTCCCGGCCCTGGCCTGGGCGGCGGACGACAGCCGGGCCGAGGCGGGAATGGCCGAGGTCACCTACGAAAAGTTCGGGGCGGTGGGCGACGGAGTGACCGATGACTTGCCGGCCATTTGCGCGGCGCATGACTACGCGAACCAACGCGGCCGGCCCGTCCGCTCGGACCCCGGGGCGACCTATCATCTGGGCCGCCGGGCGCGCACCGCGATCATCCAGACCGATACCGATTGGAGCACATCCCGGTTCATCATCGACGACAGCCAGGGGGTCGAGAACCACAAGCTGCCGCTCTTCGAGGTTCGGTCCCGCCTGGCCCCGGTGCCGCTGAAGATTGAACGCCTCGCGCGCGGACAGGAACGCGCGGATTTGCGGCCCGCCAGCGACCTCCTGGTGCTGGTCGAGAACTCCAACCGGCGGCTGTTCATTCGTCGCGGATTGAACGCGAACAAAGGCACCGCGCAGCGGGAGGTGTTTATTCTCCACCCGGACGGCGCGATCGAGGGAGCCATCGAGTGGGATTATGATATCGTCACCCGCGTCGAGGCCCGGCCGATCGACCCCGCACCCTTGGTCCTGCGCGGAGGAAATTTTAGCAACATCGCCAACCGGATGAGGCAGGAGGCGGGTTACAACTACTGGGGCCGTGGGATAAAGATCAGCCGCTCCAACACCGTGGTGGACGGCATCACCCACCGGGTTTCCGGCGAGACCGAGTTCGGGCATCCCTACAACGGTTTTCTCAGCGTTCAACAGGCCGCCAATATCACCTTCCGCAACTGCCGCATCGATGCGCGCAAGGCTTACACGACGCTGGGTGCGGCCGGCGAGCCGGTTTCCATGGGCACTTACGGCTACCGGGCCGATCTGGTCGTGAATTTCTCGATGATCAACTGCCGCATGGAGGACATCCACGACCGCTCCCGTTGGGGTGTGGCCACCACCAATTTCATGAAAAACATCTTGGTGGAGGATTGTGTGCTCTCCCGGATGGATGTGCACCAAGGGGTGTCGGGCGATTACATCATTCGTCGCTCCACCCTGGGCCACGCGGGGATCAGGGCGATCGGTCGTGGCCGCTTGGTGGTCGAGGATTCCTCGGTGCATGCCGATAACCTGATCACCTTCCGTCCCGATTACGGATCGACCTGGGACGGCGATGTGATCGTGCGCAACAGCCGTTGGATTCCCCCGGCAGGCTCGAAGCGGCCTCCCGCGATGTTCAGTATGAGCAACGATGGCACGCACGATTTCGGCTATCCGTGCTCCATGCCGCGGGTCATCCAGATCGAAGGACTGTTCGTCGATGACGCCGATCGTCCGGCGGACTACACAGGAATCACCTTTTTCAATGATCCCCTCGGACCTCCCCGCGAAAATCGTCCGTTCCCATATCGACTGACGGAAAGATTGGAGGTGCGCGGCCTCCAGACCGCCAGCGGCCAGCCGCCGCGCGTCAGTGACAATCCCGTCTTGGTGCAGGCCATCAAGGTCACCCCATGAGCCGCGAGTAGAGTTTAAGGCGTTTCTACAACGTAGCCGATACCTTCCTGGACGGAATATAAATTGGTGGAGGTGAGGGGAGTTGAACCCCTGTGGATACTTCATAAAGCGTTGTATATCAACATAAGTGTGTTTTGCTGGATGTGAAAAACAGGCAATTTAGCGGGTATTTAGCGGGTGTTTTTACAAGCACACTTTCAATCGGACGGGCTTGGCCTTTCAAATAGACGCACGGAAGGTGGAGCGTGTGATGGACCTGAGTGGGAAATCGAGATCGGTCGGTATCGTCGGGACCAAATCAGCTATCGTCGTGGAATAGTCTGGACCAATTCACGATGATACTAAAAATGGACCCATGTCTAACCGGCCCCGCTTCTACGATATCCTGCTGCAGGACCACTTGGCCCGGCACCGCCAGATGGCGCTGGTGAGCGGACCACGCCAAGTCGGAAAAACCACGGCCTGTCGCACCGTGGCAGATTACTACTTGAATTGGGATAATCTCGATGACCGCCGCAAGTTCCTGGCCGGTCCGGCCGCGATTGCGACTGCTATTGGGATTGAGCGACTGCGGGCGAAGCCGCCGGTGGCGGTCTTCGACGAACTCCACAAGTATTCTAAGTGGAAGGGCCTGCTTAAGGGCCTCTTCGATACCTACGGCGACCAGGCCAAGTGGATCGTGACCGGCAGTTCCCGTTTGGATGTCTTCCGGCGCGGCGGCGACAGCCTCATGGGGCGCTACCTGCTCTATCGGGTGCATCCTTGGTCCGTGGCCGAATGCCTGCACACTGACATACCGGAGAAAGCCATCCGCCCGCCGCAGGAAATCAAGGCGGCGGATTGGACGGCCCTTTGTGAGCACGGAGGGTTTCCTGAGCCTTTTCTCAAGCGCGACGTTCGTTTCTCGAACCGGTGGCGCACCCTGCGGCACGAACAGCTTTCGAAGGAGGACCTGCGTGATGTGACCCGGGTTCAGGATCTCGGCACGATCGAGGTCCTGATGCGCATCCTGGAGGAGCGCTCCGCGCAGCAACTCGTCTATTCCAATCTAGCCACCGAAATCGGGATGTCCTTTGATACCATCAGACGGTGGGTGGATCTGCTCGGCCGCCTCCACTTTGGTTTCCTCGTGCGCCCTTGGTTCAAGAACGTGACCAAGTCTCTGCGGAAGGAGCCCAAGTGGTTCCTCAGGGACTGGTCTGGCATCTCGGATGCAGGAGCGCGGGCGGAAACCATGGTGGCTTGTCATCTCCTCAAGGCCATTGAGGGCTGGACGGATCTCGGCTTAGGAAGATACGAACTGCATTACTTGCGGGACAAATTGAAGCGGGAGGTTGATTTCATCGTCGTGCGTGACGGCAAGCCATGGTTTCTCGTCGAGGTGAAAAAGTCGGAGACAAAGCTGTCCCCGGCGCTGGCACACTTTCAGGCGGAGACCGGGGCGGAGCATGCTTTTCAGGTTGTGATCGACCTACCCTATGAAGCGGCGAATTGCTTCACCCAGCGCCGTCCCCTAGTCGTGCCGGCGAAAACATTTCTGAGTCAGCTGATCTAACCATATAGGCTCCTGCGTTCGCTGGGCCTCACCACGCTCGCTCGCGACTATCCCGACGCCATCACCCGGGCCAAGGCCGATAACCGGGGTTGCCTGCGCTTCCTGCGCCTGAAGCTGCCTATGCGGTTATGAAGCGACACGGCCAGACGCCAACGAACCGCTCGTGGGCGCCGCTGGCAGGAAAGATGCGAGGGGAGTTGAAAATGCACGCTTGGTGCTTGTCGTCGCGTCACTTCTTGGGCGCTTTGTGCAGTTCCGAAGCGGCCATCTCCGTCGCGACAAATTGGGTGAAGGGTGCGATATCCTGGCGAGCCGATGCTTCCTCTAGCGTGGCCAGGTAGGTCTTGCGATTTTCCACCCGGATCACGGTCCATGGATATCCACCCGACGCGAGCATCGCATTCATGAAGAAACGACCGATGCGTCCATTGCCATCCGGATACGGATGAATGTAGACGAACAAGAAATGCCCCAGCACGGCCCGCACGCCGGCATGCGGTTCGTTACTCAATAATTCAAAAAGAGTTTCGAGCAGGTTGGTGACGGCCTCGGCTGGCGGAGGCACATGATCAGAATAACGAATGAAGACGGCCCGGTTCCTGGTGCCAGCCAAAGCGTGGGCCGGCAAAAGTCCTGACTGCACCGAGGGGCTGAACAGCGCACGATACCAATCCGGAATGTCGCGACTGACGATCGCCGCGGCCGGTTCTCCCTTGAGGATTTCTTGCAGGGATTTGGTGACCAGCTTGAACGCCTCGCGATAGCCTTTCGCGGCCATGGCATTTCGCTGCTCCTGATCTTCTGGGTCCGCATCAGGATTCCATTCACCCGTTGCAATTCGTTCGATCAATTCCGGCGTGACCTGGTAGCCTTCGATCGAGAGCGAGTTGTAGGCGTCATGCGTGTAGATTTCCTCCACCTGCTGAAGATAGATCGCGGGATCTTGCGCCTTGGGCGCGTCCGGGAAATGTGCGAGCACGCTGGGGCGCATATGCTGCCACATTGCTTTCAGTCGTCCGGCATAGGGGGAGGTGAACAGGAGCCCGGGCGGCAGTTTGGGTGGTGCGACAAAGGGATTGTTTTCCTCGAAATCAAGTCCAGCCCCGCGGAGGTCGGCCGCGATTTTCTCCGCAATCTCGTTCAACCCACAATGGCGAAAGGCGCCGATCAACCGGCCCGCCGTCGTCCGGAAGCTCACCGCACTCAGCAGAATTCGACTGAGATCATCTGCCCGCACCAGCCGCAGCGCGATTTCTGCACTGGTCGGCGCCTGGCGGTAGAACAAAGGGGTGACTCGTGCCAAGGCGACCGCCACGGGCATGACTTGGATGCCTTGGAGAAGCGCGGTCTCGGCGGGCAGGTTTTTCCGGTCGGGGTAGAACAGGAGCGAAGTGCGGTTCGGCAGCTCCAGTTTGAAGCCTCCTCCTTTCCCGGTGATGACGATCAGTTGGGTCGGGGTCTGGGTTTGTCCCGTCCACAAGTCGAGGGAATGCTCAGCGGACAAGCAATAGGCTGTCCCGAAACGAAACCGGAGGTAGGCACTGGCGAAGCCCCAGAAATGGGCATGCCAGAAAGTCGTGTCGCCAGGCTCGGATTGGGGTTTCGTGAGCGCATACCACCCCTTGATAATTTTGACCAAGAACCCTCGCTTGACCAACAGCACCCGGTCCTTCGCTCCAATGTCAGGCCCCCGCAGGATTTCTGCGGCGGCTTTGCCGCGGACGCGCTGAAGAGCGGCGGCTAGCTCTTGTTGGGGTGTCGGCATGAGCTATGGTTTAGAGTAATATTGAACTATGGTATGCATCGTTAGTCAACTATGGTATTCATCTGTTGAATTGCCTATTTCCATTAGCCATCAGAAGTATAAGCATTCTATTATGTATCGCGAAGGCCGAAGGTCCCCTTGCCGATTTTCAGGGACCAGCTTGTGGCGCCTCATTGCGGCATAGACGCGCGGAAACCAAGGTAACGAGACGCCAGCGGCCCGCGCCCATTGGCGGAAGTTGCGAGGGGTGAGGCGCAGTTCGCGACTCTTCGGTTGAGCGAGGAAAACACCACGATGCCGGCGCCGGCGGCGATCCGCATCTCTGGGGCATGAACCCAACCATGCCAGTTACAGATGCCCTCACCACCCAGCGGATCCTCGCCCTGATGCACGGCCTGCTGGACGACCGGGCGAACCTCGCGCCGGAAATGCAGGCCCGGCTGGACGAGTCGGTCGTGGAATTCGTCGCCCACAACCCGATAGCGCTCTCCGCCATCCTGCACAACCCGCCGCTGATGGCGGAGCACCCGGAGACCATGCGCCGGCTGCTGCAGCGCGCCTACGAACGCGCGCTGAAACCCAAGGACCGCCAGTGGGTGGCGAACCAGGCCCGGCTGGCCGGGCACCCGGAGCTTTTTCCGGCCGCCCCCACGGCGGTCGCCTCGATGGCACTGACGAAATCACAGCGCAACGGGCTCCGCCGGCTGCGGGCCATGGCCAATCTCCACTTTGAGGGCTCGTATCGCTATGGGATCCAGCTGCGCACCACTGCGCTGTTGGTGGGACCCAGCGGGGTGGGCAAGACGGCGCTCGTGCGCCAGTTGGGGGCCAGCCTGGACGTGCCGGTGTTGAAGCTGACTTATGGGGATTGGATTGTCGGTGGGGCCAAGATCGATCCAACCACCCTGCGGCGCGTGCAAATGGCCATCGAGCGCCACCCGCGCCTGATCATCCACCTGGATGAGCTGGATAAGTTCCATTTCAGCTCGGACGCCTGGACACGGGGCGTGATGGCGGAAATCTACTGCCTGCTCGACCGTGAGCTCAGCGGTGGTGGCAGCCTGAGCTCACCGTGGAAGCCCGAACATGCGGAAAAACTTAGCCGCAACGTATTCTTGGTCGGGTCCGGCACCTGGCAGGACTTGTGGACGAAGCGGAAAGCGCCCTCGATCGGGTTCTGCCCCGGCGGTGCGTCCGCGGACCGTGATATGAGCCCGCGGATCCGCCACGCCGGCGTGATTCCGGATGAGCTAATCAACCGCTTCAACGCCGACTGGATCATGCTCGAGCCCTACACGGTCGAGGACTTCCGGAATATTGCCGGGCAGCTGAAATTGGGCCCGGCCGTGCTGGATCCGGTGGCCGCCGCCGCCAGCGGATTGAATTTCCGCGCCGTCGAGGCGGCCCTCACGGCCGATTCGCTCCGTGCCTACCTCCGCGAGGCGGACCCACAACTATGAGGGCTCCGACAATTTGAAACCCGTCCCTTGACCATCCTTTCACCTCTTCAACCATGAGCTTCAGAATCCTCCACACCGCCGACTTGCACGGACGAATTGATTGGCTTCGCTGGCTGCACCGGCAGGCACCGGAGTTTGATCTGGTGGTCATCGCCGGTGATCTCCTCGACCTGCGCGATGACCGGCGGACCAAGCAGAAAATCGATCAAATCAGCGCCTTGCTGCAAAGTTTTCCCGGGCCGCTCGCCTTCTGCTCGGGCAATCACGACCCGGTGCCGAGCGACCACGGGGAAGAGGGTCCGTATTGGTTTCGCCCCTTGCGGCGCCGCAATCTCTGGATCGACGGGGACCGGTTCAAATTGGGCGGCCACGATTTCCACTGCCTGGGGTGGGGCAACCCCGTCCCGCCCGGCAGAACAGGAGAAGTCTGGATCACCCATGCCCCGCCCGATGGGTGTATCGTTGGTGGGAGTCGATACGGCCATGATTTTGGCGACTTCGAATTAGGCCAAGCCTGTCGAACTGAGCACGGGCCAAGCATGGTTCTTTGCGGGCACATTCACGCGCCACAGTGCTGGCAGGCGCGTGTGGGCCAAACCTTGGTTTTGAATCCTGGTCACGCCACCGACGCGCCCTACCCGAATCACATTGTTTTGGATTTTGACCGTGGTGAAGCCCAGCTCCGTCGGCATGGACACCGACATGAGGCCGTCCTCCTAAGCGAGAACGACCGGTTAGTTAATGTCCTCAAGGAACGCAGGGAAACGCCAGACCAGCGGACAATCGTAGCGGTAATCCAGCAGACTGCATCCCTTCGCCGATGATCTCCCTAAAACTCAAAATCCTGATCGGGATCGCGCTGCTGGCCGATACCGTCTCCCGCGCAATCAACCTGCTGAGAATCGTTTGGTGCTCCGCCTCGGTCGTCGCCATCATCATCACGGCCTGGCGGGACGACTACACGAGCGATGTCAGGTGGATTGCCGCGGTTTTCACCAGCGTCGTCCTGGTCAGCAAACTGGTGCGCTGGTTGCGCATCGAATTCTAACCCCTGATCCCATGAATTTCATCATATTTGTTTTCCACATGATCTTGCTCCTCATTTGTATGCCGTTTGCGCCGGTTGTTGAGGATCGCATCATTGCGGCCCGGCGCTATCGCCAGTCGCAGCTTCGCTTCTGCCGATATCACCTGGGTCTCCCATATTGGTCCCTGCAGCGGTGGCTGGACCGCGCCGCCCGGCGCCAGGAGCGAATCAATGCGATCAACCTGCCGGAGTTTATAGAGCACCAAAGACACCAATGGGAGCGCTGGTTTGCCTACCTCTATGCTTTCAAGAAAATCTCGCTGTGGAGCTCGCTCTTCTACGGCGTGAACCGCCTCGACCCGCTGCTGAAAATGCACAGCCCCACCGTCTACCATTGCCTAAACACCATCGGACTCTTCATGCGTCACACCCTGGATGCATTGATCGGCTGGCTGTCTGGTCAAGGATAGCATTGGGCGGCCGTCTGCTGTTTTAATCGGGATTATCGTCGGCGAAGCCGCGGAGGTAATCCCCGGCTTATCGCAACCCCAGCCTCCGCATTTTCACGACAGAAATATTGACGTTCGCCGCTTCGCATTCGCAGAAGGGCAATATTCCGAGCACCAAGAATCGAGGAGCGCTATCCTCGGGTAACATCTCAACAAGTGATACAGCTTTCTGTGTTTTGGGCCCGGGACGATTTCCGCCTAACAACAGAAAAGCAGATGTCGGCTAACTTTCTATAATGAGGGGTAGCGTGACGCCGGTTTGGAACAATCCATAATGTCCGGAACGAGCGCTTCGCGGGTGGCGGGGGCGGGGCAAGGTGTAACATTTGGTCCGTAACGTGAACACTGAATCCGCCATCTGGCCCGGGCAACTTCCGCCTAATTCCAGGAAAGAGAAAGTCGGATGCGCTGGCCCGGGCGTGTCTGATGATTGGAAGCTAACGGCAGACCGAGCGGGGGAGTAGGGAGTCTCGAGATCTGACGTGATGCGACCTTCCGGCAAGAAGGTTGCGGCGGAAGGTTGCATCAACGGGGGCGGGGGATGCCTGACCACATGGTGGATTGTCCGCGGCTGCCGAGCCGGTCGTTGGGTGGATTTCACCAACACAACAGAACATCATCTCATGGGCGCCGAGTAGTAGTTCCTGCAAAGGCGGCACGGCGCGGTGTCGCGAGAAGAACTTGGTCCATCAAACCTGATCATTGATCAAATCATTTTAGCTACTGTCGCCGTGATAATGTAGCGAAAAGGTTACGGAGTTTGTTTTGTGCTTGAGCTGACTATTGGCTAAGTGTCTCTTGCAATGACTTAGCGGGGGGCCACCCGACGAGTGTCCGTCGATGAATCAATTGCCCCCTCCAGTGCGTTTTGGCGCGCGTCGTCGTCGCCTCCGATCGCTCTCCACGGATATTCGTGGGTGCAGGAATAGTTTTCCGGACCTCTTGGCGGCACTTGGTTTTCGGGGCCGCGGTGATAGCCGGAATTTTCCCATAGAGGGGAAAATAATTCCCTGCTGCGTAGAAGAATTCTCCTTCTGGAAAACCATCTGCGGTCCCTCAGGGACCGTCCATTAGCCAACCTGTAATCCTATGAGCACCATCCGTTCCCTCCGATTCGTTCGAGTTGCCATCGCGTTTCTCCTGCTGTGGGGCGCGCGGCCAGCGTGGGGCCAGGACCAGACCGTCAATGGCAACCTGGATGTCACCGGCACACTCGATGTCCGCGGAAACCAGCTCACGCTGGGCACCCAGGCGAGCTCCTTTGGCGCCGGGTTCTTCTATTTTGATGCCAACACGGATACCCTGAACATTCACCTGAACCGGTCGACAGCTTCCTGGCTCTGGGAGCATAACACGGCGGTATCCGCCATGCGGTTGGATTCCGCGCACAACCTGCTGCTTTATACCGCCGATGGTTCAGTGGCCGGACTTACGCTCAATCCCACGACCAACACCATTTCCCTGGGAGATGTGACCTTCTACCGTAGTGGCGCTGGCACACTGCGCACCAGCGGTGGCATGATCGTCGATGGGGCGTTCACCTCGGCCAGTTTCACCAGCAGTGGCGGCACAATCACTGGCGGTGCCACGGGATTGGCGCTAAATGCCGGGGGGGCCGACCAGTCGGTGACGATCAATGCCAGCGGGACCGGCAACATTTCCCTTGGTAATGCCGGAGCCGCTACGTTTACCGGCGATCTTCGTCCACATGTCCACAATACGTTTGATCTGGGCGCACCCCTGCAACGTTGGCGCTCCGCTTATATCAACGGAGGAACCGTGACCGGGAGCCTGTTGGTCGATACGGGAAATATCAGCGGTGGAACTGCCGGGCTGATCATGCAAGCGGGAGCTGCAGATCAGGATGTCGCCCTCTCCACAAGCGGCACGGGCAGTGTCCTGCTTTCAGCGCCGCTGATTCTATCCAAAAACGCAGCCACTTTGGCGCAATTTCGCCGGACCGACAGCACGCCGGCGGGGGTTGGCCTGACCATCGGCGCGGATAACGCGGGCCCCTACTTGGATACGCAGCAGGTCCACAATCTCAGGATTTTCGTGAATGGGGTCGAAGTCGGCCGGTTTGCCAGCAGCGGCAGCCTGCTCCTCGGCACCACCAGTGATGGGAGCAACGGCATGCTGCAGCTCGCTTCACACGCCACCGCGGCTGGCGGCATCGGGTTTGGATCGGATGTCAGCCTGTATCGCAGTGCCGCCGCCACTTTAAAGACGGACGGCAATCTCGCCGTCGCCGGGAACGCCCGCTTCGACGGGGCGGTGCGGATCGCCCCGCAGGGCGATTTATCTATGGGGGAATTTACCAACGAGCCTTGATCACCTCCACGATTCACTGAAATGAAAATCGTGGGCAAAGGGCTCTTGGTTCTGGGCGGAATGGCGTTGACCGGGTTGCTGGCTGCGAGCCCACCCGCGTGGTGGACCCAGCGGGCGGTCACCACCGGTGCGACAGCTAACGATTATGCTGCGGCGAATGTCGGTCAGCTTAAGCACGTCGCCAAGCAGGCGTATCTTGAGATGGAGGCACAGCTTCCTGGGGGCGCGGGTCCGGAGGTCACCGCGCTGATCAATTCTTGGTCGCAGCCGCCCGCCCAAGACGTGGAGCGGAACGATTTTGCTGCGGTCAATCACGGCCAGCTCAAGGCTGTTGCGAAATTATTCTATGATCGATTGGCGCAAGTGGGGGACCATGGACATCCCTTGGCGCCTGGGCAGGTTTACCCTTGGACGACCGATACTACGGATGACACCAGTTTTGCGCCGGCGAATATCGGTCAGGTGAAATTTCTCTTCAGCTTCGATCTTTACGACAATGATGCGGACGGCATGCCGGACAATTGGGAGCGGCTATATCTCGGGACACTTGGCCATGGGCCCAGTGACGACCCGGGCAACGTGGGTCGGACCCTGCAGCAATCGTTCCAGCAGGGCCTGAGTCCGTGGCCGGCGGCGTTGGTGAGCGACGGGTTGCGGGCGTGGTTCCGGGCGGACCAGGGTGTGGTGAAGGACGGGGACAACAAGGTGAGCCAGTGGACGGACGTGTCCGGGCACGGCATCCATGTGGTGCAGCTGTCGGACCCGAACCAGCAGCCGGTCTTTACCGCGGGGGCGATGAACAGCCAGCCGGCGCTGGAATATGCGCAGAGCGGTTCGGCGTTGAGGACACCGGGGCCGGTGGACGTGCTGAACGGTGGCAATGACCTGACCGTGATCATGGTGGCCAAGCCCGGGGTGGAGCAGTCCGGGTATGGCAGTATGCTGGACTTCAGTCCGAATGAATATGCGTTGGGCTGGAACCTGGGGCCGTGGGGCAGTCCGAGCAATCAGGTGCGGCTGTTGTGGACCAATGCGGAGCGCAGTGAGTATGGGAACACGCCGCTGGCGCAGATGACGGCCGGGCAGGTGCAGGTTTTGAGCGCGGTGAAAAGCGGCACGACGGCCTCGACTTACCTGAACGGCTTGGTGCAGGGCACGGCGGAAGGCGCAGCGGGCCTGTGGGCGGCTGTGGAACATCTCGGCGTGGGCTGCCACAGCAGTGGTGGATCAAGCTACATCGGCCAGATCGCAGAAGTGCTGGTCTATAACCGGGCACTGACGAACAACGAACGCGCGGACATCGAGCAGGCTCTGATGGCGAAGTATATTGATCCGGACAGCGATGACGACGGATTACTGGACGCTTGGGAGGACCAGCACCTCGGCACCCGCATCTATGGTCCGACGGACGACCCGGGCAACGTGGGTCGGACCCTGCAGCAATCGTTCCAGCAGGGCCTGAGTCCGTGGCCGGCGGCGTTGGTGAGCGACGGGTTGCGGGCGTGGTTCCGGGCGGACCAGGGTGTGGTGAAGGACGGGGACAACAAGGTGAGCCAGTGGACGGACGTGTCCGGGCACGGCTTCCATGTGGTGCAGCTCGGCGGGGTGGCGCGGCAGCCGCTGTGGCAGGGCGGGGCCATGAACAGCCAGCCGGTGGTGAGCTTCGATTCCAGCCTGGGCGGAGGGCTCGCGACGGCCCAGCCGGTGGATGTGCTCGGGGACAGCAACGATCTCACGGTGATCGCGGTGCTGAAGCCGCAGGGGGAGCAGAACTATTACACCGGGGTGGTGCACATGAGCCCGGATGACTACTCGCTGAGCTGGACCTTCGGGCAGTGGGAACGCACGGGCAATCTCTTCCGGTTGGGCTGGGCGGGGGAGAACGGTCGCGGGTTCACCCCGCCGGCGGCGGTGGGCAGCGGCGCGGTGCAAATCCTCAGTGGGGTGAAGAGCGGGGCCAGTGCAAGCAGCTACCTCAACGGGGTCAGCCAGGGCACGAGCAGTGACGGTCCGGCGGACATCGCCTCACCGGCGCTGAACCTGGTGGTGGGCAACCGCAGCATGATCGGGGGCAGCGGCTTCAACGGCCAGATCGCCGAAATCCTCGTCTACAACCGGGCGCTGACGCCGGCGGAGCGGGCGCAGGTCGAGGCGGCCTTGATGGCGAAATACATCAATCCGGACGCCGACAGCGACGGCCTGCCTGACACCTGGGAAGACCAGCAGCTGGGCACCCGCACCTATGGTCCGAGTGATGATCCTGGCGCAGTGGGGCGGACGCTGCTCCAGTCCTACCAGCAGAATCTGAGTCCGTGGCCGGCGGCGTTGGTGAGCGACGGGTTGCGGGCGTGGTTCCGGGCGGACCAGGGTGTGGTGAAGGACGGGGACAACAAGGTGAGCCAGTGGACGGACGTGTCCGGGCACGGCTTCCATGTGGTGCAGACCGCCATCCCGGCGCGGCAACCGCTGCTGGTGAGCGGGGCGCTGAACGGCCAGCCGGCGGTGAGCTTCGACAGCAGCGCGCAAACGCAACTGCGGGCAGCCGGGCCGATCGACCTGCTGGCTGGCGGCAGCGACCTGACAGTGATCGCGGTGGTGCAACCGACGGCGGAGCAAGGCTACAAAAGCACGCTGGTGGATCTGAATTATGAGGCCTACGGTTTTAAGTGGGCGCAGCAAGATGGCGGCACGAACGACTATTATCTGGCGGCCAGCAATGCGCCGTTGACGGCGGCTTTGATCGGGCCGGCGGTGCCGGCGGTGGCCGGACAGTGCCAGGTGCTGGTGACGATGCGCTCCGGGGCGGAGGCCGAAGGCTATCGCAACGGACAACTGATGGGGACACGGGCGCTGGCGGACGCGACGCTGTATGGGGTGGTGGAGCAATGGGTGGTGGGCAATCAAGTCTATCCGTATTATGGCTTCAACGGCCAGATCGCCGAAATCCTCGTCTACAACCGGGCGCTGACGCCGGCGGAGCGGGCGCAGGTCGAGGCGGCCTTGATGGCGAAATACATCAATCCGGACGCCGACAGCGACGGCCTGCCTGACACCTGGGAAGACCAGCAGCTGGGCACCCGCACCTATGGTCCGAGTGATGATCCTGGCGCAGTGGGGCGGACGTTACTGCAATCCTACGAGCTGGAGCTGAGCCCGTGGCCTGCGCCGGTGGTTGCGAGCGGGCTGCGGGCGTGGTATCGGGCGGACAAGGGCGTCACGAAGGACGCGAACGAGAAGGTGAGCCAGTGGACGGACGTGTCGGGCCAGGGCTTCCACGTGGTGCAGACGGCCAACCCAGTGCGGCAGCCGTTGTTTGTGAGCGAAGCACTGAACGGACAGCCGGCGGTGCAATACGACGACACCCAGAAAGTGCTGCTAACGGCTGGGCTGGCAGATGTGGCGGCAGGGGCGAACGACACGACGGTGATCGCGGTGGTGAAACCGCACAGCACGCCGCATTATGCCGGGACGATCTTCTCCTGGGGAACGGATGGAAACTACAACCTAGGACTGAGTGCGCCCAACACGACGGCCAACCAGTTTAAGCTGATTTGGCGGGACGGGATGGGGGACACCCGGTTGTCGCCGGTGCTCAACGCGGCGGCCGACCAAGCGCAGATCCTCAGCGCGCTAAAGGACGGGACGGAGGCCAAAACCTACGTGAACGGGGCCCTGCAAGGCAGCGGGACGGTCCCGGCGACGATGGGGCTGCTGCCGAGCCAACTTGCCGTGGGCAACGGCACCTATCCTTACTACGCCTTCCACGGACAGATCGCCGAGGTCCTCGTCTACAACCGCGCACTCACTTCCGCGGAACGCCAAAGCATCGAGGCCGCCTTGATGGCCAAATACATCACGCCTCCTTTCGATCCTTCGCAAATCAGCGGGCTGCGGCTTTTCTTGAAGGCGGACACTCTTACTGCTGGCGCGGCGGTTTCACTCTGGGCCGACCAGAGCGGCTTGGGCAATAACTTGACGCAATCGCAGGGTGGGAACCAACCGATCATGGTGGCCGACGCCCTCAATGGAAAGCCGGCGGTTCGTTTCACTAACAGCAGTTACCTGCGGATGCCGAATGTCATGTCCGGGGCCACCACAGGCGAGGTCTTCGTTGTGTTGCAGCTGACTGCGCCAGTGCCGGGGGGCCAGACAAGAAATCTTTGGTCGCTTGGATCCGGCCTGAACAGTTACCCAAACAGTAGCGGGGCGATCATCGAGTCCTTCGGTTCGACCACCAACTATCTTACGCCACCGCCGCTGCAGGATCTCACGCAGCGACATGTCTATAATATCACCGCACAGGCTGGCGAATGGATCAGTCGCATCAATGGTCGAACCTACCGCGCAATTGCTTCGGGCAATATGGTCCATTTTGAAGCCACCCCATTGCTAGGCTATCCAGGTTCATCCATCAACGGTGACATCGCCGAACTCATTATCTATGACCATGCACTCACCGACGCCGAGCGAAGAGCGGTCACCACCTACCTGAATGAGCGTCATCATTTGGTCGCGAACGCTCCGGCGGTTCCGACTGCATTAGCCGCCACCGCGATCTCCAGCACGCAGGTCAGTCTTGGTTGGTCGAGCGCCTTGGGCAGCGCCGGGACTGTTTTCACGGTCGAGCGCAAGACCGGCACACGTAATTTCGCATCTATCGCTGATGTGGACGATGGACTCAGCTACTTCGACGCGACGGCGGAACCTGAAACGACCTACACCTACAGGGTGAAGGCGCGCAACCTAGCGGGCGAATCCGGCTACAGCAACGAGGCGACGGCGACCACTCTCGCGGTCGACGCGACCGCGCTGCCCATGACGGGCATGCGTCTGTGGCTAAAGGCGGACACCATAGCCACCACTGGTCGTGTGGGCACTTGGCCGGATCAGTCCGGCGGACATGGCGATGGACTGCAGACTGTCACGGTAGAACAACCCCTGTTGGTGGCGGACGCCATCAACGGCCGACCGGCGGTGCGCTTCGACGGGTCGAACGACTATGTGCAATTCGGCAACATTTTGGCGGGAGCGACGGCGGGGGAGGTCTTCGTGGTGCTCAAGACCGACACGGCGACGCCCACCCACGAAAACGGCCTCTGGAGCTTCTCCGGCGACAGTTACCACCCATTGCAGAGCAAGCAAATCCGCGAGAGGTTTGCCACTACCAGCGTTCCGGACGGTCCGGAGCCGGCGCAGCCGCTGAACCAGGTTCACCTCTATAATGTCAGCGGGCAGAGCGGGTCATGGGCGAGTTGGATCAACGGCTCTCTCTACCAGTCGAAGACGACCAACACCGTGCCGGCTTTCAATACTTCCCCGCGGCTCGGGTATGCCGGCAGTTTCTTTGGCGGCGATATCGCGGAGATCATCATATACGATCACACCTTGGGCGCGGCTGAGCGGGAGACCGTGGGCCGCTACCTCAATCAGCGCCATGCGTTCGTGGCCGGCGCGCCGGCCACCCCGACGAACCTGACGGCGAACGCGGTCTCGGCGACCCAGGTCAGCCTGACCTGGCAGAGCTCTTTGGGCGGAGCCGGCACCATCTACACGGTGGAACGCAGATCCGGTGCAGGCAGCTACGCGTCGATCGCGGAAGTGGCCGACGCGCTGAGCTATTTCGATGCGACGGCGGAACCTGAAACGACCTACACCTACAGGGTGAAGGCGCGCAACCTAGCGGGCGAATCCGGCTACAGCAACGAGGCGACGGCGACCACTCTCGCGGTCGACGCGACCGCGCTGCCCATGACGGGCATGCGTCTGTGGCTAAAGGCGGACACCATAGCCACCACTGGTCGTGTGGGCACTTGGCCGGATCAGTCCGGCGGACATGGCGATGGACTGCAGACTGTCACGGTAGAACAACCCCTGTTGGTGGCGGACGCCATCAACGGCCGACCGGCGGTGCGCTTCGACGGGTCGAACGACTATGTGCAATTCGGCAACATTTTGGCGGGAGCGACGGCGGGGGAGGTCTTCGTGGTGCTCAAGACCGACACGGCGACGCCCACCCACGAAAACGGCCTCTGGAGCTTCTCCGGCGACAGTTACCACCCATTGCAGAGCAAGCAAATCCGCGAGAGGTTTGCCACTACCAGCGTTCCGGACGGTCCGGAGCCGGCGCAGCCGCTGAACCAGGTTCACCTCTATAATGTCAGCGGGCAGAGCGGGTCATGGGCGAGTTGGATCAACGGCTCTCTCTACCAGTCGAAGACGACCAACACCGTGCCGGGCTTCAATATTTCTCCGCGGCTTGGATTCGGTGGCAGCTTTTTTGGCGGCGATATCGCGGAAATCATCATCTATGACCATGCGCTCAGTGCCGCCGAGCGGGAGACAGCGAGCCGCTATCTCAACCAGCGCCATGCTTTCGTTCCTGCTCCGCCGCCGGCTCCGACGACCTTGGCCGCGACTGCGATTTCGGGCACACAGGTCAGCCTCTCCTGGCAAAGTGCTCTCAGCGCGGTGGCCACGGTCTTCACCATCGAGCGCAAGAGCGGGAATGGCAGCTTTGCCGTAATCGCCGAGGTGAGCAACACACGCAGTCACCTTGATGCCACTGCGGCGCCAGACACTGCCTACGTCTACCGGGTAAAGGCCCGCAATCTGGCCGGTGAGTCGGATTACAGCAACGAGGCCATGGTAACGACCCGGGCTGCCGGTGCTCCGGCGATGGCCCTGACGGGTATACGCCTCTGGTTGAAAGCCGACACCTTGATTGAGGGTGCGGCTGTTGCAAACTGGCGGGACCAGAGTGGGCAAGGCAACGACGCCTTTGTGACTGCGGGCAACCCAACACGGATCCCGTTCATGGTCGCAGGAGCGCTCAATGGCCGGCCGGCGGTCCGGTTCGACGGCTATGACGACTACCTGAATCTGCCCAATTTCATGGCTACGGCGACGGCGGGCGAGGTCTTCGTTGTGCTGCAGTTGGCCAGTCCCTGGCCCGGGCCCGAGACGCGCGCACTCTGGTATTTTGGGTCGGGCTACAACAGCTACCCGCACAGTTCAGGAAACATCACCGAGTCGTTCGGTTCGACCGTCACCTACAATGGCCCGCCGCCGGTGCAGGATCTCACGCAACGGCACATCTATAACGTCACCGCGCAGGCCGGGACTTGGACGAGCGGCTTCAACGGCCAGGTCTACCGGTCGGTTGCTTCGGGCAACGTGGTCAATTTCTCCACGGCGCCGACCTTGGGCTGGGCAGGCAGCACGTTCTATGGCCGTGCGCTCAATGGCGACATCGCCGAGATCATCGTTTACGACCATGTCCTGACCGAGGACGAGCGAGATGCGATGGGCGCCTATCTAAACAGCCGGTATGCTATTCTGCCGGCCGCGCCTTTGGCCCCGGCCAACCTAGCCGCATCAGCGGCATCAAGTTCACAGGTCAACCTGACCTGGACCGGGGTGATGGGCACAGCGGGCACAACCTACGAACTTGAACGCCAGCAGGGCGACGGTGAATTTTCCCTGATCGCCACGCTCAAGGATGTGGCCAGCTACCTCGATGTCGGGCGGACTCCCGGAGCCACCTATGGCTACCGGGTGCGGGCGCGCAATTATGCCGGGATCTCGCCTTACAGCTTGGCGGCCATCATCACCCTGCCGGACACCAATCTGGCGGCGCTGCCGTTGACCGGTCTGCGGCTGTGGCTTAAGGCCGATGCCATACCCGCGGCCGGTCGCGTGATCCGCTGGCCCGACTTGTCCGGCCTCGCAAACGATGCGAGGGCATCCGATAGCGGGACGACGCGGTCTCCGCTGTTGGTGGCCAGCGCGATCGATGGCAAGCCGGCGGTCCGGTTCGATGGTTACGACGACTTCCTGAATCTGCCCAATTTCATGGCCTCGGCGACGGCGGGCGAGGTCTTCGTCGTGCTGCAGCTGGCCAGTCCCTGGCCCGGGACGGAGTCGCGCTCGCTCTGGTATTTTGGCTCGGGCTACAACAGTTACCCGCAGGGCTCGGGTAACATCTCCGAGTCGTTTGGCTCGACCGTCACCTATAACGGTCCGTCGCCGTTGCAGGATCTCACGCAACGGCATGTCTATAACGTCACTGCGCAGGCCGGGACTTGGACGAGCCGCTTCAACGGCCAGGCCTACCAGTCGGTCACTTCAGGCAACGTGGTCGGTTTCTCCACGGCGCCGACCTTGGGCTGGCCGGCCAGCATGGTCTACGGTCGTTCGCTCAACGGCGATATCGCCGAGATCATCGTCTACGACCATGCCCTGACCGAGGCCGAACGGGAATCGGTGAATTTCTATCTCAATCGCAAATATCATTTCTCTCCGAACTCCTTCACCGGCCTCAATAATTTTGACTACGATTCCGATGGAGACGGGATCAGCAACGCGCAAGAACTGATCCTTGGCACCAACCCTTACAGCCGGGATACCGACGGCGATGGCGTCCCCGATGGCTGGGAGGTCGCCCATGGTCTGAATCCGCTGGTGGCCGATGCGCTCGCTGACCCCGACGGCGACGGCCTGACCAATCTCGAGGAATATTACGATAACACGGATCCACATACACCGGCGGCGAACGAAGCCGGCGCCTCCGTGCAACTCAAAATCCACCATCCCAGCCAGCGATGAATTCTCCGATGTTTATCCACCGCAAACCCATTACCTTTGTGGTGATGAGCCTGCTGGCGTTGGGATGCACTGATTTGCTACCCGCCCAATCCTGCGCCAATAGTGGGTTCGATGCCACGAAGATCGTCTTCCGCCGGGAACTGCTCCCGATCGAGATGAGCGGGTTCTTCCCCTACATAATGGGCGGTGGAGGCCTGCCGCAGAAATTCACTTCGGAAAATTGGTCCGGTTCCGGGAAAATCGATGCACCCAGTGACGGGTGTCATATTTGGTATGTCAATATGCAGTGGGGCGGTGGAGCCTGGTCATTCAGCACGACCGATTTCACGGACACCTCCACGAAGACCGCGCAGTATGATAAGACAGGTTGTGTCGAAGGCCACGTCGGCCCACTCACGGGGCTAAAGTTTGGGCTGACGGACAGTGCCGGTGGGATACTTTCCCCTGGCGCGAATTCGATTCAGGCAGCGTCACGCAGCTACAGCGCACACTCAGGGGAAACCCAGGTTGATATTACGGAATCACTAGGTGGTTCGTTTGACCAGGACGCGGCCAAATCTCGCGGCGAGGCCCACGCGGCCGTCGTCGACGGTGATCCGCTCCAGTATTGGAACAACTGGAGCCCCGCCACGGCAGACGAGGCCGCGTTTCAGCTCTCCCAAGGCATCATTGGTCGCACTTCACCGGTCAGGGCCCACGCCAAACGCGTCAGCTTCCAGGCACAATTTTGCGTGCCCTGCATCGGGCAAGGTAGTTTCCAGATCACCTATTATTTCAAGAAGTGGCAGATCGGCCAGCCGGAGCCAGATGCATACACCACGGTCACCGAGAATGTCACATTCAAGGATGCCCCCTACGTCGTGCCGCAGGCCGGGTTCAAGGCCTACCCCTTCGAACTGAAGCAGGGCGAGCAATGCAAGCTGGTCAAGGTCACGGCCAGAAGCAGGGACGATTGCAAGGATCGCGAGCCCGGCGGCTCGAACGCGGGCAACCACAGTGTCGACATGCAGTTTCACCTCGGCAGGGATACCACCGGCGCCTCGGCCGGATCTCTGGCGGTGGCCGCAACCGGTGTGTCGTCGGCGCTATACTCGCCAGCCACCCTTCAGTTGCTCTCCGGCGGTGGACCGGATGTCGAGGTGATCAAGTCGGGCGATGATCTTCGTCAGATCAAGGCGCCTGAGACTTTTGTCGATATCGTCACTCTGACGTCCTCGTCGTATGAGATCAATTTCTACCTGCCTTCGCAGGTCGGCGCTCTCTCGGCCGGTCTCTACACTGTCACCGGCCAGCCCTACGTCACCTATCTTGTCGATAATCCTGGTTCGGGCAACAGCGTGCGCTTCACCGAGACCCGCGGGACCCTGCAAAAGGTCACCACCTACACCTACGACAGCGGCACCGGCACCATGGAGATGTCCACCGGCAACGGCCTGCGCGTCGAGGGCTTCCAGAAGACCGTCGCGGGTTCGAGCATCACGGAGACCCGCACGATCAAGGATGTCGCCAATCAGACGGTCTCGGTCGTGCGGGAGACCAAGACGATCTATGCTTTCGGTGCCAATGTCACCCAGCGGGTGCTTGATCCCGCCGGCGCCAACCTGATCACCAACACCACCTACTACACGAACGCCGCGACCGACGGCGGCGCCTACGGGCAGGTGAAGCAGGTCGTCGAGCCCACGGGCCGGTGGACCCGCTATACCTACGACTCGGTCGGCCGCGTGGCCACCACCGTCACCCAGTTCCTGGATACGACGGTCGCTTCGGCCGACAACCTCAACCGGGTCACATCCGTCACCTACGGCACGATCCCCGACCAGGATGGCGACAGCACGCCGGAGAAGCGCGTGACGACCACCCAAAGCCTGCTCGGGCAGGAGATCGGCCGCGACTATGAGGTGGTCTTTTCCCTCCTCGGCAGTTCCGCTGGCGAGGACGTGGAAACCCGCTGGAACATCCAATGCACGGTGGCCGACGCCGCGTGGGATGCCCCCACCAACCTGGTCACCAAGCGCCGCACCATCGACAGCGGTGACTGGTTCGGCAAGCCGCTCAGCGAACTCCGTCCCGATGGCACCCTGACAACCTACGCCTACAACTTGGACGGCACCGGTCTCACGACCACCACGGAGACCGGGTCAGCCAACGGCACCGGCACGGCGGTGGTGGCCGGAACGCGCACGACCCTGGTCGAGACGCTGCTTGGGAAGATGGTCACACGCGACGTTTATGATATCGCTTCGAACACGCTGCTCACTTCCGAGGTGGTGACCCAAACCGACTCGCTCGGCCGGCCTACCCGGATCGACTATTTGGACGGCACTTACGAACTCCGGTCCTACGCCTGCTGCGGTCAGGACATGGTGACCGATCGCCAGGGCATCGCCACCAACTACAACTTCAACGCCCTCGGCCAGGTCGACCGCGAGACCCGCGCCGGCCTCGCCCAAAGCCATACGCTCGATCCCGACGGCCGGCTCATCTCCAGCAGACGCATCGGCACGGACGATTCAGAGATTACGACCGAGAGCCATCATTACGATGCCGCGGGCCGGCTCGTCTGGTCGAAGGACGCGCTCAATCGCCAGACTTCGTTCAGCGAGAGCATCGATGGCAGCGGGCACACCGTGCGCACGACCACCAGGCCTGACGGCGGCACGATCATCCAGGTTTATGCCAAGGACGGATCGTTGCTCAGCAATAGCGGCACTGCCGCACCGCAGAAGCTCAGCTACGAATACGGCGTCGATGCCGACGGCCCCTTCACCAAGGAGATTCACGTCGGCAGCGGCGGCGAAACCACCGAATGGGTCAAGAGCTGGGTTGATCTCGCCGGCCGCACCTACAAGCGGGTGTTCGCCGACGGAGCAGGGGAGCAGTCTTACTTCAATGGCCTTGGCCAACTGGTGCGCCAGGTGGACGCCGACGGCATCGCCACGCTCTTCGCCTACAACGCCAGGGGCGAGCAGGAGGTCACCGCGCTCGATCTGGATGGCAATGGCACCATCGGCTATACCGGCACCGACCGCCTCACCCACACCGTGACCGACGTCGCCACCCACGGCACCTACACCGTCCAGCGCGCGACCACCGAAGTATGGGAAACCGACGGACAGAACACACCGGTCGCAGTCTCCATCAACGAGTCCACCTTCGGCGGCCTGCATTCCTGGCAGACCACCCGCGGACTCCTCGGCGCCGCGGTCACGACGCTCAATGGCTCTGGCAGTCGCACGGTCACCGCCACGGCGCCCGATGGCACCGTCACCACCCAGACGTTCTTGAATGACCGTCTGCAGTCGGTTGCTACTTCACACCCGTCCCTTGGGACCTTGGGCTCCGTGAGCTACGACTACGATGCCCACGGCCGGCTGCAGACCCAGACGGATGCCCGCAACGGGGCCACGAGTTATAGCTACTTTGACGACGACCAGATTCACACCGTCACGACGCCTGACCCTGACACCGGGCTTACGGGCGAAGGCTACGATCCGCAGACCACGACCTATGGCTACGATGCGGCCGGGCGGCCGAACCAGGTCACCCAGCCGGACGCCACCGTGGCCAACACCACCTACTGGCCCGCCGGCCAGGTGAAGCGCACCTGGGGCAGTCGCACCTATCCGGTCGAATACACCTGCGATTCGCAGGGCCGGGTGAAGACGATGACCACGTGGAAGGATTTCGCCAACGCCACCGGCGCCGCCGTCACCACCTGGAACTACACCCCCACTCGCGGCTTCTTGCTGAACAAACGTTACCAAGACAACACCGGTCCGGCCTACACCTACAAACCCTCCGGCCGGCTGTTGACCCGCGTGTGGGCCCGCACCCCCACGATCACGACCACCTACGGCTACAACGCCGCCGGCGATCTCTCTGGCATCGACTATTCCGACACCACGCCCGACGTGGCGATGACCTATGACCGCGCCGGTCGGCCCAAGACCACGACCGACGCCTCGGGGGTCCGCACGCTTTCCTATCACGTCTCGGGCCAGTTGGAGGATGAGAGCTATTCCTCAGGTCTGCTCAGCAGCCTGGGTGTGGATCGCTCGTTTGATGCGATGCATCGGCTCAGCGCGGTCTCTGTCACCTCGGTGCCAGCGGTATCGTATGCCTATGACGCCGCCTCCCGGTTGCAGGCCGTCACCGCCGTCACCAACACCGCGACCTACGTCTATGAGCCTGATTCCCCGCTCGTGCAGTCAGTCACCTTCAAGCAGGGTGGCACCACCCGTCTCGTTACAACCAAGGCTTACGACAAGCTGAACCGGCTTTCGGCGATTGGACATCAGCCATCGGTGCCATCCGTGCAATCCGTGGCGTATGAATACAATTCCGCCAACCAGCGCACCCGCGCCACGCGCGAGGACAATCGTTATTGGGATTACGGTTACGATGCTCTCGGCCAGGTGACTTCCGCGGTGAAGAAGCTGGCCAATGGCGTCCCCTCTCTCGGGGCCAGCTACGACTACACCTATGACGACATCGGCAATCGCAAGACCGCCACGGCCAATGCCCATCTCTCCACCTTCAGTTCCAACACCCTCAATCAATATTCCAACCGCACGGTCCCCGGCTTCGTGGACGTGCTCGGCACCGCAGTCACCGACGCCGATGTGACCGTCAATGGCCAGCCCGCGCAGCGCCTGGGGGAAGATTGGAATGCGGGGATTTCGACACCCAATACGGTTGTGCCCGTCTGGGCCGAGGTGACGGTCGCTGGCGTGCGGACCGGGGCCGGTCCGGGCGGCGGCGATGCGGTGGCCAATGGCCGGCGCCATACGTGGGTGCCGAAGACACCGGAGGTCTATGCCCACGATGCCGACGGCAACCTGACCGGCGACGGTCGCTGGCTCTACACTTGGGACGGAGACAACCGCTTGATCGGGATGGAAACGCGGCCCGACATTTTGCCCCCGTTTGCCAGCTTTCCGCTCACCGAACGTCGCAAGCTCGAGTTCAGCTACGATGGGCAGGGCAGGCGAATTGCCAAAAATGTGTATGTCTGGAACGGGACCGCATGGCTGCTTGGCACCTCTACGCGGTTCCTCTATGATGGATGGAACTTGATCGCCGAATTAAATGCTTTGTCAGCGAACTCCGTCGTCCGTTCCTACGTGTGGGGAACAGACCTCAGTGGTTCTTTCCAAGGCGCCGGTGGTGTTGGTGGCCTGCTCTTCGCCAGCAGCACTGCGCTTGGTGCTTCACTCCATGCTCCCTGCTATGACGGCAACGGCAACGTCATCGGTTACGTCGACATGGCGACGGGCATCAAGTCCGCCACGTTCGAGTATGGTGCGTTTGGTGAAACTCTCATCGCCGACGGGCCAATGCAGGACGCCTTCCCGTTCAGGTTCAGCACGAAATACACGGACAGCGAGACGAGCCTGCTCTACTACGGCCACAGATATTACAGCCCCAGCACGGGACGATGGCTCTCTAGGGATCCGATTGAGGAACAGGGAGGCGCAAATCTGTATGGATTTGTCCAGAATGACGCACTGAATTCAGTAGACCTATTCGGGCTCGCGTCGCGTGGACTTCCACCAGGATGGGAATCTTTGCTTTGTTGTGACCTTATCAAGGTCATCAAAGAATGGACTGGAATCGTCAAGCAGCGCTACAATGAGATGCTGCTGGATAGGCTAGGCCTCTATAATAATCCAAATGCCTTGCCGGTGAGCAAAAACGGCGACGGGACTTGGGATGGTCACATCCAGCAGTATCAAAATACTCAACGACAGCTTAGTAAGCCTGTGCAAAAATATAAACGCGATGGATGTGACGACGATGATCCTGATTTCGTTGCGGCGATGGAATGGGCCGCCAAACCTGCTCCTGAGAAGCCACTCAGGTATCAAGTGAGCGGATTTGATCGAGCAGTAGCTGGGATTCCAGTTTCAGATCGAACTCTTAACAAGGTTCGGACTGGAATTGTTTTAACTGCTGCCGGAATTTCCGTCGTCATTACGGCTGGGGGATCTGCTCCGGCCGTCCCTGCGGTGCTTGCTGCCGCAGGCGGTGGCGCCTTACTACTTGGAGGGGGCAGGTAAATCTCAACTGGCCATGAGCACATTCAAAGAGTTTGAGCTTCAAGACGGGGAGAAATGTCGTCTGGATTATGACGCTCAAGGTCGAACGCGGCGTAAGGTTGTTTATGGTAGCAATAAGCAGGTTCAGGAATCGGTGGAATATCGCTATTCGGCCGACGACAAATTGATCGAGTGGAAATGGTATGGGGCAGATGGGCAGTTGCTCGGTGCATTTATTGGCGAGCGGATAAACGGCCAGATTGAAAACGTTAAACAGAGCCAATCTTTGCAATGGAAGTTTCCTGCGCCAAGTGATCCCACACAACAGCCATAGGTGGTGATCGCGCGCAATCCGACGGGGTCAGGCCGCTAGATGCTACTTGATTCGCCACGTTCGCTAATCAGCACAGAAGAATCAAAACGGGTCAGGCTGCGGAAATTGATGTCCACCCAAACAAATCGGTGATCGTTAATCCGAAATACGCTTCTACCGCGCCAGTGCGTGAATCCGAAAACACGCAGTTCGTCGGTGTTTACATCGCAACACCCGGCCACAGATATTACAGCCCCAACACGGGGCGGTGGCTAAACAGAGATCCGATTGAGGAAGATGGCGGGTAATCCGACGGGGTCAGGCCGCTAGATGCTACTTGATTCGCCACGTTCGCCAATCAGCAGGCGGCACACGTCGCGCCAGCAAAGCCGTCACGTCGTCTGCTTCCTCCTTCCGCTGCGCGGCCACCAATAGCGAAGAGGATGCCAAGCATGCCAGCGCTAGAAAATATTGACGCACAGAAGAGCTTCTCGTCGCAGAGGCCATGGTGCGGCTTGCGATTTACCATCCGAACGCGGCAACGAAAGGTCCCGCCCCTCCATCCGGTGTTCCTTGCCAACCTGAATCCCTTCGCACGCATTCAAGGAGCAAAGTTCATCACGAAGCAGGTAAGCCGCGCGACTCAATCTGGCTATGTGTGCTTCAGCCAGCGGGCTGGAGCGGCGCGGGGCAAGCCTTGGTTTGAAGGGATGACCTGAAGAGGTAGAGCGCAACCACGCCAAGGATCAGGCTCCGCGCAAGGGCCTGGTGAAGATTTGCCGTGGCGCCGTGGCCGAAGCATCCGCAATTGATATCGAGCCCGCGTATCCAAGCGCTGGCCAGGGCGACGCTGAAAACCATGCAGAGCGCGAGCAACAGCGCGAGCGCGCCGCGCTCCCGCCAGCGCAACACCACCGCGAGGCCGCACACGACTTCAATCCACGGCAGATAGACGCCCAGAACAACCGCTCCGGGGTAGGGCAACAGGCGGTAATGATCGATGTCCGCGACAAAGGCCGCCGGATTCATGATCTTCAAGGTCGCGGCATAGAGGAATGTTCCGCCCAGCAGCAGGCGGCCACACCAAAGGACGGCGGTCTTCAGCGGTGTTGGGATTGCCATGAGTCCCAGCCTCCTTTCAGCACATACACGTCCGTCAAATTCAGCTCGCGCCGGAGACGGCGCGCCACCTCTTCACTTGCATTGCAGGTCTGCTCGCCGCAATAGACCACCACCCTCACGTCCGGTCGCCAGACCTCGAGGAATCCGGGGATGAGGCGGTTCCATTCGGTTTCGTTCAGCAGCACCGCATCTGGGATATGCTCCCTGGTGTAAGTCGAATCTTCGCGGGCATCGACCCAGAGCACAGGCGACTGCCAGCCCTTGACTTCACTCAGCTCGACTTGGCCCAGATCCAGCCTGCTCCAACCCAGGGCCGCCCGCTTGGGATGAAGCCAGACCGTCAGCATGGCGGGAATCGCGGCCAACAGGAGGACAAGGGCGCATTCGCGCATTAGCGGGCGAAGGGATGTATTCATCGCACCAAGGCGTAAATCATGAAAGAATGCTGTGTTCCGTCTGCGAAATGGGCGACAAAGGTCAACGCAATCGTCCGGGGTTGATCCAGCGCGTTGGGTTGGATCAACAACCGGTATTTCTCACCGGTCTGCATGGTCTCAACCCGAGCCACAGCCTGTTGTGGCACGATTTCCTTGACGGCAATTGTCGTGATACGATTTTCACCCGCGGCACTTATTTCGATCGGCTTCTCCCCGAGTGCGCCATGCACCTGCCAGTAAAGCATCCGGGCAGAATAATGGAGCAAATCCGGAATATCGACCCGGAGGGTCAGATTGACCAGCGGAGCCGTCGGGTCATCGGTAATTGTCGTCATCAACCTGTCCTGCGGTCCCATGCGGTCGCCGATGGTAAAGATCATCTTGATCGCGTCGCCCTCCCCGGGTGCGTAAGTTCGTTTGGCCAATTCGGCCACGGTGCATTCGCAGGAGGACTGGATCTCACGGATCGTGACCGGATATGTGCCCGTATTCTTGAAACTGAAAACTGCGACAACTTCCTTGTCCCCCAGCTGTGCCGTCCGGCTGATCTTCTGTGTTTCCCAAGTCAGCGCACCGAAGCCGGAAGTGGGCAGCATTGGCGTCAGGCAGATCAATGCCGGCATCAAACCCAGGAGGGAGCAAAATCTCATAAACTCTCTGGAGACTACGAGGGCGTATGGTGCAATCAAGACCAAGCAAGATACTCGGGCTGCGAACATGAGCCAGAAGGCCGTAACTGCCTAGAATTCTGCACAATTAACCAGCGCAGCACCTGACAATGAAACTGACAATGACGCCGATGAAAATGGGTAACGCCGAGTTCGAAACACGTTGATAACCAACCACCGGCCCGGACGAAATAGGGCCGAATGCAAACCGGGGTTCGAATCCCTCCGGCCCGATGTGACCAGCAGAAATGGGGAATTCGGAAGCGCTGGCCCGGGCGGGTCTGCCAAAAGATGGCTAACGGCAGACTGGACGGGGGAGGGGAGGTGGGCGGGGCGGGGATGTCCGGCGGGAGGGAGAGTGTCCTTGGGCGGAGATTTTGGGGGCGGGA
>JAQSDJ010000111.1 GCA_029945855.1 Lacunisphaera sp. | reverse complement strand
GGAGGTCGTCCTGGTTGGTCATCGTCGGCAAACGCGTGAGCACATCGCGGAGGTAGGTGGTCGCCCGCCGGACGCATACGGCTAGCAGGGTTGTGGTTGGCGCTTCCCGACCGGAGTCAGGACAGTAGTAAGTTGGGCTGCTCAATTCACAGGACTGCGGTAACCGAGCCGACTGTGCGGCCGCAGCGTATTGTGGTCGATACGGAAGTCCCCTATAATGACGCAGCGGCTCGGGCTGAGGGGCCAGCTTGGTGCGGGCCAATTCAGCCGTGAACGGCTGCATGGCGAGTCCGTGGTGGGAGGTCGACCAGAGGCCATAGAAACGCTCGTGGCATTCGCGGCAGCTGGACTAGCCGGCGTAGGCCGGCTTGGGTGTCCCGGCCTCTGCAGGAATGGCGGCGGGACCGGCTCCGCGGGCGGCTGTCACAGTGATGATGGCCAGCGCGGCCAGCATCCGAGCCGGCCGGCCAACGAGCCAAAACGGAAGCGGGTGTTTCATTTCACGTGTCTCACGGGCAGTTACTGCGCCACCTTCAGCCGGGCATCGGTGAGGTCGAAGGTGCCTTTGACGTCGCGGGGCAGCCGGAAGCGCAGGAAGGTTTGGTCCTTGAACGGGGTGGTGATCTCGAACTCAAGGCTGCGCTCCTGCCATTGATCACTCAGGGGGATCGATTCCCTCTTCGCGACGATGCGCGGGCCGTCGGCCGACGTAAAATCGGCCGAGTCGGCCAGCTCAAAACCGACCGATAGACCAGGCGTGCCGCGGACGCGGAAAGCAACGCGGTAGCGGCCGGGGTCGAGTTTGATGCCCTTGCCCAGAGAATAGCGGAGGCTGGATCCCCGGCCGAAGTCACCGGTGACGCGGATGACGCGCTGCCCGGCGGAGCCGGCCAAGGCGCTGTCGGTATGAATCTCTTTCTCGGTGCCCTCGGGCGCCCCCTCGAGCGTCCAGTAGCGCCAGGGATTGATCAGCTCGACCTTCGGATCAGGAGTCCATGGCGTCACGGCTTTCATTTGAGGCTGGGGCGGCGTCTTCACCGCCAGGAGTTTTGGCGGGACCTTGTAGTGCATGCTGTCGTCGAAGGCGGGGCTGTCGAACTTCACATTTTTCAAAGCCACCTCCTGCGGCGCCGCGCCGACGCCGATGAAGCCCAGCGGATGCCAGCCGCCGCGGAAGTAGTTTTCGATCGCAAAGCGGGCGCTGGGCATCATCCCGCCCTGCCGGTCGAGGAGGGCGAGAGCGACGATGTATGGCCCCGGCTTGAGGTCGGCCGGCAGCGTGGCCAGACCTTCATCCTTATACGCCACGGCGGGGCGGCGATAGGCGAAGGCCGCGCTGTCCCAATCCTGGCCGGGCAGCCATTTGCGGATGTCCACGCCCGCCAGCGGGGCCGACCAAACAGGCTTTTTCGTCGCCGGATCGAGCAACGCGACGGCCACCGGCCAATCGAGATAGAATGGCGCGCTGCCGGTGTTTCGCACGGTAAGCTTCACCGTCATCCCCCTGCCCGGCTGGACGGCGAGCGGGTAGCTGGCCGAATCAAGCACGAAGCGGTAGCCGAAGGCTTTTTGCAGCTCGGCCGCGCCCGCCAGCACCTCGCGGTCGGTGTGATTATAGCTGCTGATCCAGCCGAGGTAGCTCGTCTGGTAACGGCGGATCTTGTCGATCATGTAGCGCCGGTAAGCGGGCGATTTCATCGTCTCGTCGGGCGTGTAGCCGTAGGTTTCCAACGGCTTCGAGGTGCTCGCGCGTGATTTCTGCCAGTTGTATTCCACCTCACCCTCGATCGGAGCCCGCTTCCAGATTTCGGGATACACGTGCGTGGCCTGCCAGGGGAACTGGCTCTGGGCCCCGCCGGGCGGTTCGCGGCTGATGTGGGCAAAGGTGTCGTAGTAGATGCCGAAGCCAGCCTGCATGAACTCCGGGTCGGTGTGGCGGACCAGCACGGGCTTGTTTTTAAAAGCCTGCTGGAAAGCCTCCGTCAGCAGGCGCCGCTGCGCCGCCGTGGGCGCCGGACTGTGATGCTCACCCCAGTAGCCGATGAGGCCCATCTGCACGGCAAAGATGCGCGGGTCGTTGTCCCACGCCTCGCCCAGCTTCGCCACCAGGCGCCGCAGCCGCTGCTGGAATTCCGGGCTGTCGTAGTCGAAGGTGTGCAGGTCGGCCGGCCAGTGCTGCCGGCCCGCGGTTCCATTCCAGTCGAGAAATACCCGGGGCACGATCTTGACGTTCAGGTCCTCGAAGCGCTTGCCATTGATCTGGGTGATCTGGTTGGTGTGGACGATAATGCGCTCCACGATATCGTCCGCGCCGACTTCGACGTCGCTCCACTTGATGTAGATGCGCTCCAGGAGCCCGTAGCCGTTCTCCTTGTAGTTGCGAAAGCCTTTGAGGGGATTGTTGATCGCATCCTGGAACTCGGCCGGCGCGACCGTGACCCAGCCATCGCGGACGGCGGTGCCATTGATGGCCGGGGGCGGACCCTCTTGGGCCCGGGCGGCAGCCAAGAGAACGCCCAGGTAGAATATAATGCACCTCTGCTTCATGGTTTGTCCTGCGGTTGGTTCATGGTTATGGGTTTTGGCGCCAGGCGGGCTCGGCGAGCCCGCCGAGGTCGAGGTAGTCCTGCAGAACATTTTTATCGTAAGCGTGCCAGTCGGTGAAGTCACGGCTCCGCTGCATCTTCGCGCCGATATAGAGCGTATCCATGAGGTCGGTGTATCGGCGCCAAGCTACATACGCTTGGCCCATCGCCTGCGTCGCCTTTTCCTTTTCTCCCTGCAGATCGTAGATGACGGCCCGAAACTTCCCGGCGTTATATTGTCCCAGATGGGCCTGGGCCGTCAGATCCTTCAGGGTGAGTTGCAACTCGACATTCTCCCCGGGCTGCAAGGTTGCGAGGATCGCCAGGGCCTTGGTCGATAGCATCTCGATCGTCTCGATATTTTCCCAGGCGGGAACCTTTTCGCCGGCTTTTCCCTCCGCGGTTTCCCGCAGAGAGGCGAGTTTGGAACCCGCAAACGGGGTCGCTTCCTTGGTGTCATCCATGGAGAAGTGGCGGCCTTCCCTGCCCTGCCACATGTCGCCGGTCCACATCTCGGGCCAAAAGTCCGCGTCGAACTGCCACTTGCCGGTGACTTGTTCGTTGGCGCGCCGGATGGCGCCGGAAGCGCTGCTCCAAGCCTCAAAGAGCTGGTCGGTCGCCACCTCGGGAAACCTGGCCGCGAGGTGTTGCCTGAAAAAGTCATCGGAGATCTTGGGGTTGTATGAAATCCGCCCCCACAGCTTTTGCATATACCAGGTGCGCTGGATGCTCAGCGCATCCCGCTCCTTATAGTAGGTATTCTTGCTGGTGAACTCCTTGGCGAACACCCAGCCATCCGCTCCGATGTAGAAGCCGGTCACATACTTGTCGACCGGCGGAAAGCCGCTGATGTAGTCGCGCACAAACTGCGGCTCCGCCCAGTGAAGAAAATAGAAGTCGTCGTTCCGCACGGTCAGCCACGACATGATGCCGTGTTTGGCCAGCCCCTGTTCCATCCCCGTCCGGTGCCAGCGCGACGGGGTGACCGTGGAATGGGCGTGGGCCTCGGAATATTTGCAGGAGAGATCCATCCGCACGTTGGGCAGCTCGTTGAGCTGCGCGAAGTGCTTCAGGATATGGTCGATGTTCCCATCGTGCTGGCGATGGATGAAGACGATGTCGCGGTGGGGATTCTCTTGCGCGTACTGCATCACGCCCTGGCCGAAAGCATCCCACGCCCATTCTTCCCTTTGGTTCTGGTCGAGTGTTCCCATTCGCTCTCCCACCGTGATGCCAAAACCCTTCAGCTCAGGGTAAGTCTCGAAGAGTTTGATCACGGATTTCCGGAGATATTCCCTGGTTTTTTCGTTGTCGGTGGCGTGAGTGAGGCCGTGCTTCCCCTCGGCGGTGGAGAGGAAAACGTTCCAATTGCAGATAGTGATGTCGAAGCCCCGCTCGCGGCCATACTTCATCACGGCGCGCCAATAGGCGATTTTCTCGTCGATCGACAAATCGTTCACTTTGACGCTCCGGCCCGCCGCATCGAAACCGGTCACCCCTTGGATCGCAATGCCGGGATACTCGGCCTCCATGTTGACCATCGAAGTGAATGGGTGCGGCGACCAAAGCGACAACACGTTGTAGCGATGCCGGGCCATCTCGTCGAACCAGGTCTGCCAGAAACCGAGGTCCCAGACATCCTTGACGGCTAGCTTGTTGGCCGTGCCCTTGAAGCCATAATAATAGGTCGGCGAGTCCTTGTCCAAAGGAAGGTTGAATTTGATGCCCCGGTTTTTAAGAAAAGGTGCATCCTCTTCATCGTAGGCGCGGCCGATGTCGTGGAACTGAATGTTCTCCGCCAATTGCAATCCGCCATACATCGCGCCATTCGCGTCCCCCCCCAGCACCCAGTGACTCAAGTCCGGTACGGTCGTGGTGCGGAGGGCGTAGGCCTGTTCGCCCAAGCCGGCAGCGG
This sequence comes from Lacunisphaera sp., assembly GCA_029945855.1. Classification (GTDB taxonomy): domain Bacteria; phylum Verrucomicrobiota; class Verrucomicrobiia; order Opitutales; family Opitutaceae; genus Lacunisphaera. Next base: position 30,771 of record JAQSDJ010000111.1, on the reverse strand, counting down.
GTTTGCCGCCTTGGGCTGCAAGCAACGACGCGACGGTATTGTCGGTGGCGAGCGCGAGGACCACCTTCTTGCCGGCACCGGCTTGGGCCAGGGTGGTAAGGTCGTGGGTCTGGACCGTGTGCTGGCGCTTTTCCAAGGCGGCCTTGATGTCGCCGACGGCAAAGGCGATCTGCGGGGTGGCCGGATCAAAGTACAGCCGGATGGTCTCCGCCGATGAAGGGGTGAAAAAACCAAGGAGCGCGGAGAGCATCCAGCCGGTCGTGGCGCAGCGGCTTAAGCACATGGTTTTCATAGATGGGGGGTGAATTTTTGAGGGACGTTTTTTGAAGGGGCTTTCAGCGGTGCGCTGCCTTTGCAGTCCACTACCCATGGCGGCCATGAGGTTGGCTGGCATGGCTTGGTGCAAATGCCCCGGCGCTCGCCCCGGGGATCCTTTGACTGTTCCCGGGCTTAGGCGCCCAGATCCCAGCGCCGGAAATAGAGTCCCTGGCGGACGATGGGCAGGGTGCGTTCCTCCAAGGCCAGCATCTGCTCCACGCTCAGCGGGACAAAGTTCGCCGCGCATTTCACGTCTTCCTCCAGCTGCGCGATGTTGTCCACCCCCACGATGTTGGTGCTGAGCGGCAGGGTGAAATTGTAGGCGAGCGACTCGGCCATGGTGATCGTGCCCGGCTTGGCCGTGCGCATGCGCTCCGGCTGCTGCTCCAGCGGATCCGGCTTCCAGGTGGACAGCATGCGCCCGCGGGTGGCGACTTTCATGCCGATGATGCCCATTTGCTTCTCCAAGGCGGTCGGCAGCAGGTGCTCGATGAAACTGAGGTAATGCCGGTCCGCCGCGTTCACGGCCATCAGGATGCAGTCCAGCTCGGCGCGCTGGATCATCTCGCGCAGCACCTTCGGCTCGAAATGACCGGTCACGCCGATGAAACTGACCAGCCCCTCGGACTTGGCCTTCTGAAAGGCCTTCAACGCCCCGTCGGGCGCCAGCAACCGGTCCACATCCGCCATCTTCTGCAGGTTGTGAATCTGCCAGAGATCAAGATGGTCGGTGTGCATCCGCTTGAAGCTGGTGTCCAGGTGCGCCATGGCGCCGTCGTAGTCGCGCTTCCCGGTTTTCGAGGCGATAAACACTTCACTCCGCCGGTCGCGCACCACCAGGCCGACGTGCTCCTCGCTCACACCGCCGCCGTAGACATTGCTGGTGTCGAAATAATTCACCCCCAGATCCAGCGCCCGGTTCATGATTTCGACCGATAACTTCTCATTCCCCTTGATCTCGATGGCGGCCTGGCAGCCGAGGCTGAAGATGCCCACGCGGAAACCGGTCCGGCCGAGATTGCGCATGGGCATGGCGGCGGCGGTGCGCGGATTGAAGGGCAAGGGGCGCCGGCCACCCGTCGGGGCGGCCGCCGCGCCCGCCGATTCCTGCGCACGGGTCGGGGCGGCGGAACTGGCAGCCAGCGCCATGGTGGCGGCCAGCGTGGTGCCGAGGAATTCCCGGCGACTCAAGGTCTTGGTGGCAGTGTTCTCTGATGTTTTCATGGTGGTCTTCTGGGTTGGCTGGTTGGAAATTTGATTCACTTGTTGACCGAACTTGGTGGCGGTCGAGAACGCGGGGCGGAAGGCCGGGACTCCGGGGTACTCGCGGCGTCCAGTTCCCGTACAAAAACATCCTTGAACCGGATGCGCAACTGATCCTTCGCGTGCAGCTGCAATGCAAAATGACCGGTGCGTCCCACGTTCCTGGCGCGGTGTGCCGCATTGTCCAAAACGCCCGTGCCGTCCCACTCCGCACAGACCACGCCGTTGACGACGGTTTTGACGTGCGTTCCCCGGGCGATGATCGTCAGGTCGTTCCAGCCGTCACCGTCGCCGGCATACTTGAACACCCGGCCGACCCGCCCAAATTCCGCGCCAATTTTCCAGTCCGGCAGGCTGGGGCAGACCCAGCGCTGCTCACCGCGCGTCTCGTCGTAAATCAGCCCGGTGCGCCACTGTTGCTTCGCCGGCGGATGAATGTCCACCTGCGGCCCGTTCATCCAGCCCCCCTGGTCGGCCGCATCGAAACGGCTGCGGAACTGTATCCCGCTGTTGCCGGGCGAATCGGCGTAAGCCTGGAACTGCAGCCGGAGCTCAAAATCGCCATATTCCTGGTCGCTGACGAGCCAGACATAGGGGTGGTCCGGGCGGCCGAGCGAATCGCACAGGATCGTGCCGGCGTCCGCCCGCCAGAAGATCTTGCCCTGGGCCTCCGGCGGGCAGCGGACGGTCCAGCCGGCAAGATCCTTCCCGTTAAAGAGGGAAACCCAGCCGCTCTCTGCCGCAAGCCCCACGCGGGCCATGGCGCCCAGCAGTCCCAGGGCGAGCAATGTCTGGTTCATGTTCATCGTTCACTTCGGCACATAATACCGCCCCATGATTTCGAGGACCTTGGCGCGAAGCTCGGCGCCATCCACCTTGCCATTGTGTCGCCAGATGATCCGGCCAGGGAAAGCGGCCGTGATTGGCGCCGTGGGTTCATTGGCTGTCCTCGGCAGCTGCATGCAATCAGGGGGCAAAAGGCGGGCAAGGTTTTCACGGCTTGATCGGCTGCGGCTCGAAATCGGTCGGGTTGACCCAGCCGGTTTCGACCTTTTCCCCCCGCATGACCTGTTCGAAGAGACCATCGCCCTTGGTGGGCTTATACCGGTCGAAGATTTCACCGCACCCCTCCATGCGCGGGTCCCCCTGGGCCCTGAGCATCGTCTCCATGCGTTGACGCAGGGCCGCCATCGACTTGGCGTGCGCCGAGTCGGGGGCGAGGTTGCGCACGCAGTCGCGGTCGGTGCGAAGATCATACAGTTCGTCGGCGGGGCGCATCCCGAAGTTGAGCTGCCAGTAGCGATCGGCCCGGTTGGCGCGGCCGAGATCGAGGATGAGCGACTTGGTGGGGCTGCCATCGGTGTCGAGATAGCCGGTTTCTGGATTCCCGGCCGGCCAGCGGGTTGGCTCGTAGTTGTGGAGATAGACATGGTCCGCCGTGACGATGCCGCGAATGGGATAACCCCAGTTGTGCGGACGACCGACGTCATTGCGTTCCTTGCCGATGAGCACGTGGTCTCGCTCGGGCAAGACGCGGCCACCCTTCGTGCTATCGATAATTGGCCGCCAGCTTTTCCCGGTGTGGGGCATCATGCCGCTGTCCTTCGCGGCAATGCCGGCGTAGTCCAGAATCGTGGGGGCGATATCCGTGAAATCCACAAAGTCCTCGATGGCGCGACCAGGGGCTTTCATGCCGCGCGGCCAGCGGATGGCGAGCGGGACGTGGTTGGAGTCATGGTAGGCGTAACCCTTCACGCGCGGGAAAGGCATCCCGTGGTCACTGGTCACGATGATGATCGTGTTCTCGAGCAGGCCGCGTCGCTCCAACTCGGCCATCATGCGGCCGAGGTGGCGGTCCGCATATTCGACCTCGAAGGCGTAATCGAGCATGTCATGGCGCACAGTCGCATTATCGGGCCAATACGCCGGCACGCGGTCGATGTCCGCGAGCTGCTTGCCGCCCTTGTTCACCCCCACCTGGTATTCGTATTCGCGGTGCGGCTCGTGGGCGCCGTACCAGAAGCACCAGGGGGCATCCTTCGGCGCGGCGTCGAGGAAGTCCTGGAAGTTCCCGGCGTAGTCCGTGTTGCTCATCGCCTGGGCGGGCGTCGCGGTCTTGCGTTGATTGAATGATTTGCCCGTGATGAGCCGCGGTTTCCCGGAAGCGTCGTTGGCAATACCCGGGCCCCACCCTTTGCCGGTCATGCCCATGTGCCAGCCTTTCTCCATCAGCACTTCCGGCCAGCTTTTGAATTTCTGGGGAAAATAGGCCAGGTGGTTGCCGGCTTCCTCGTTTTGCCAGAGATGGCGTCCGGTGAGCACGATCGCCCGCGAGGGCGCGCATTTCGCCATCGGCGTGTAGGCGTTCTGGAAGAGCAAGCCTTCACGGGCGATGCGGTCGAAGGCGGGCGTTTTCACCCAGCGCGTGCCGTAGACGCCCGCGTGCAGGCCCCAGTCGTCGGCGATCGCAAAGAGGATGTTCGGGCGCGCGGTGCCCGCGGCGTAGGTGCCGCCGCAGCCCGCGGTCAGCAGCGTGAGGTTCAGGAGCCATCGCTTCATGGCATCAATGATTTTCAAAGCAGAATCGGTGATGGTGGGACGATCTCAGGGGCGGAAGGCTTTCAGCCGAAGGCGCCATGGCGAAGGCCGGCGCTCGCGGCCTGGCGTTGCCGGCCCGCGGGGGCGGGAGATTGGGCGGCAGGACGGCATGCGGGCGGCTGGCGACGGAGTTCATTGCGGACGGTCCCCTCCCCCGCCCGCGTGTTGCAGGCGGACGACGCGGACAAACTTGATCACGGCATCACCGCGTTCGGATTCGATGGCGAAGTCGAAATCAAGGCCGGTGGCCCCAAAACGGACATCGTCTCGGAAGAACGTGGCGGTGCGGATCTCGCCGGTGCCGGTGCACCGCACCCGGGCGGGAGGCGAATCCGGCCGGGCGGCATCGTAAACGAGCCGCCAGACGGCGTCGCCTTCATCACGGTAGGTGACTTTGAAGGCTACGCGATGCGGCCCGCCGGGCAGAAAGCGATCATCGAGGGCAAAACCGATCTTGGTCTGGCCGCGGGCGACATCCGTCCGGCGGGCCGTGAAGTCGTGCGAATGCGAATTCTGCTTTTCGATGTCATACCGATCGACGGCCACGGTGCGTGCGCCGTCGCGGTCGCGTTGCTGCAGCCAGCGCTCAAAATTGCGCACCCCTTGCGGGTGTTCGTGGGTGGGCGTTTCGCGCAGGTAGCACCAGGCATCCGGGGTGTCCTCCACGGTGCGTCCGAGCTCGAGGCAGACGTAATGCAACAGCGCGGGATCGAGATCGGAGCGGTCGGTGCGCAGGTAGTTCCGGCGCATCTGCAGGGCGCGCAACATGGATTCCCGATAGCGGTGGCCGAAGGTCTCGTAGGGGCCGAAGCGGGCGGTCCAGCCCCGGGAATATTCCTCGTTCTCGTCGCCCCACGCATAACCTCGCGCCAGGGGCGGACAGTTTTCATCCGTCAGCAGATACCCTTCCGCATCGACCGATTGGCCCATCGCGGCGTTGTCCACATGCCCCAGGTACATCTCGACGAAGCCATTGCGCTGGCCAATCCCGAGGAGGTAGCACTCCTCGAGATATTGCGGCTTGCTGGAGACAGTCATCAGGACGTGGCTTTTGGCACCGAACGCCTCGGCCCAGGCCGCGAGGCGCTCGCGGTACCGCTGCCAGCCCTCGCCGCTGGTCGGCTGGTCGGCCGCGGTCCACCCCTCTTCGCCGTTGGTGGCCGACTTGTCGCAGAGGTAGGCGACCTTGACGGCCGCGAGCGCGGGAAGGCCCGACTGGCCGAGGGCGCGGATGAAACGCAGGTAGCGCTCGTGGTAAAGGGGATGGAAGATGTCGCAATTGGTGATCTGGAAGGGCGAGACGTTGTTGGTGATGGCCTTTTCCTGAATGAGCGGCACGCCGAGGTCAGCGAGCCAACGGGGCGCGGATTCCCGGGGATCGCTGCCGTTCGAGGGTGCGGTGACGTTGCCCTGCCGGTCCGTTTTGTCGAACCGCCACACCGCGCCCAAAATGGTCAGATTGACGCCGAGGCCGGCGGCGGCGATCCGCGCGATGCGGGCGCGCGCCGCCGTGAAGTCGAATTCCCCGTCGCGCGGTTCGAGGTCACGCCAGCGCAGATGCAGGGCGATCACCCGGTTGCCGGGTGGGAACGGCGTGGTGAGATCCTCGTCGCTTCCATAGGCCAGCCAACCCCGCGGCGAGGCGCGGACGTCCGGGGGCAGCGACCAGTCCCACCCGGGGATGATGTCATCGGTCGTTCGCCAAGGCTGGGCGATCGGCCCGGCGCCTGCCGTCTTGGGGGAAGCGACCGTGCCCCGACCATCGGGGACGGTGGTGCCGCTGCTGGCGGGGAGCGGGCCAGCCTGGGCCTGGGTGGCGGCCAGGAGAAGGCCGAGTGACAATAGAATGCACTTCGGCTTCATGGTTTGTGCGGCTGTTGCGGCTGTTGGTTGGTGGTTGGGAAACTGGATTCAGGACGGATCATCGAAGTATGTCGGACTCCCCCGGGGGGTACCGTGGAACCCATGGCTTCGAGAACATCTGGCGGGGGGCTTCATTTCACCTGGATTAATTCGATACCCGTACCCTTCCCCAGGTTGCGGGAATATTGTTTGTCCGTGGCGTTATTCCAGTGCTCATGAATGCCGAGACTCTGGAGCGGGCTTCCATCCATTTCCGGATCATACACCGCCCCGGACGGAGGGTTGCCCGCGAGCGCGGCCTCATGAAGGTAACCGTCGATATTCCCGTTAAAACTGGGGTTCGGCCTGCCATCCGGCTGCATCGTCAAATTGGGCTCGGTCGTCACGAGATCAAGGCCCACCGAGTCGAGCGCGACCGGATCCTGCGAGGCCAACATGCTCGAGAACCAGCGATCCCCATAGGTTTTCCAACGCACCACGGTGGTGGCCGTGCTTTGATTGGGCGACGTGTATAATCCTTCCGCGAAATAAAACAGGGTCTTGCCGCCCACGTGCTTGTGCCCCAGGAGCGGAACGAGGCCGTTGTAGTGCCCGTGCGTGTATGGCGTGGCATAATCCCAGATGGCAAAGGCATGGAGGATGTCAGGGGTGAACCGCTGCTTCTGCGCGTTATAGACCGCGCCGAAATGATTCTTAAAAGAGATCGTCAGCCCGAAAACGCGGTGCGGACGCACGACGCAGTAGTCGATCAGGTAGTCAGCCTCCGTATAGACCTTGGGCAGGAACAGCTGGGTCTTCTCAATGGTTCCATCGGTGTGGGGGATCTCAAAGTGCACCGGAATACGCAAATCCGGCTCAGCCTTGATCCGCGCCCCCTCGCCGCCGAACCGGTCCGCCATCACGATCTTTTGGAAGTCGGAGCGCTGGTCCCCGCGAATCTTATACAACAGCATATCCTTGATCGGCCGGGATGGGTCGGTGATCGTGATGCAGGCGCCGGGGACACCCGCCTTTTCAATGAGCTGTTTCATCAGGGCATAGGATGTGTGCGGACTCGGGAAGCCGGCATTGGTCCACTCGCCGTCCTTCTCATCGGGATTCATATTCACCTTGATGGTGATCTTCTCACCCGGGCGGTATCCACGATCGCCGCGACCGTGAGTCTTGTTAAAGTCCCGGAAAAGCTTGTCCCACGCTTCGGCATCATCCTTTGCCCCCGTGAGAGTATGCATGGTCTGGGAAAGCATCGCTTCGACCGTCGGCTGATCGATATTGGGCTCGTCCCACCACTTACCCGTTTTGCCATCCCACTTGGTGGCATTAAAATTCTGCACCCAGACAACGCGTCCAGGGAAGAGGCCGAATCCCTCGCCCATGGGTTTATTGGAGCCCTCAATCGAAACAAAAACCTGCTCACGTTCGGGGAAGGGCTTCTGCCCCGGCTTCTCGGCGGGCCGCTGGGCCACCGCCACGACACAAGCACCGACGGCGAAACAGGTCGCCAGTCCACGACGGAAGAATGTGGGGATTCTCATGGTAGTAATCTGATTTGGCCGGCCGTGGTCTCCTCCCCAGCAGGGATCCCGACCCCGCCGAGATCGGTATATTCCTTCAGCACGGATTGATCATGAACGTGCCAGTCGGGGATATCCGTGCCGCGCTGCATCTTCATTCCCGTGTACATGGCACCCATCAGGGTGGAGTATTTCATCCACCAGCAGTAAGCTTGGCCCAGAGCGTCCCGAGCCAGCTCCTTTTCGCCGGCCTTCAGGTGGGTCGCCCCACGGATCTTGTAGGCGTAGTATATTGTGAGGTAAGACATGGTCCTGAGGCTATCAGCCGACACGCCGAGCTCGGTGTTGGGCGTCGTGCTGGTGCTGTTGATGAGGGCAAGCGCCGACCGGGCGTCCGCCTCGATCTCATCGGCCAGCTGAAAGGAGCTCTTCCCATTGCCGCAGTTTTTCGCCGCCGATTGAGCGATGCTGCACAGGGTCGAGCCGGCGCCAGGGACCGCTTCCGCAAACTGTTCCGCGGTGATGAATCCCTTGTGCGACTGACAGGCCTCGGGCCACCATTGCCAGTCGAGTTTCATGGTTCCATGAATGAGTTCGGTGGCCTTCGGCAGGCCGCGTGAAGCCTTGCTCCAGGCTTCGAAGAGTCGCTCGGTGGAGACCCCCGGAAACTTCAGGGCCATCGTGTTCTTGAACACGGCATCCGGGGTGGCCGGATTGTAGGCGAGGCGCCCCCACAGCATGAACATATACCAGCGCCGCTGAACCTCGAGCATCCCCTGCGAGACGCTGTTTTTGCTGAAGAACGTCCGGGTCGGAGCAAATCCGTCCGCCCCCATCAGGAACCCTCGGAACCAGTCGCCTTGCCCCGGGAATCCCGCGAGGTAGGCGCGCGCAAAATCCGGATCGCCCCACTGGTGGAAATAATAGCTGTCGTTGCGCACGGTCTGCCAGGACTTCAGGCCATTTTCTTTGATCGCCTTGATCTCCCGGTCCGTCATCCAGCCGGGTGCCGCCGTCGCATACATGTGCGCCTTGCTGTACTTGTAGGACATGTCGAACGAGACGTTGGGCTGCTGCATGAGCTCGGCGAAATTCTTCTTCATCTCCGAGAAGTCCGCCATGTGCCAGCGATGGATGAACCTCAGTTTCCGTTCGGGATGTCGCTGGGCATACTCGGCCATCCCCAATCCGTAGGTTTTGGCCAGAAAACTTGAATCATCGGCCGTGTTCTTGGACATATGCTCGCCCTGGGTGACGCCAAACCCATCGAGATCCGGGTAGGTTTCCAGCAGGGTGGTCATGCATTTGCGCATGTAGTCAATCGTGGCCTGGCTGGTCGCCGCCTTGTCCCGCTCATCGGTGATCCCATACTTGCCGGTGGCGCCATCGGTGAAGATATTCCAGTTGATGATATAGAACTCAAAACCGCGCGCATGGGCGCACGCCATGACCTGGCGCCAGAACTCGATCTTCTCGTCGATCGACATGGTCTTGGAGTAGCCGTCATACCCGGTCACATTCTGGATGGCGACGTCGGGGTAATCCGCCAGCTTGATCATGGAGGTGAACGGATGGTTGCTCCACAGGGATACCACGTTGTAGCGGTTTCGCGCCATTTCATCGAACCACGCCTTCCAGAAGTCCAGGTCCCACACCTGGGCGATGGAGTTTCGGGTCGAATCCCCCACCTTATTTAATGACTCGTAGGTGCCGCTCTTCAGATCAAACGGCAGGTTGAGTTTGATGCCGCGCTTCAGAATGGCCGGCGCCTCCTCGTTGTTATGGTCGCCGGTGAAACCGTTGAATTTGATGTTCTCGGCGACCTGTAAGGCCCCATACATCGCACCAACGGCATCACCGCCCAGCACCCAGTAACTCAAGTCGGGCTTGGTGGTGGTACGGAGGGCGTAGGCCTGTTCGCCCAAACCGGCGGCGGGTTTGCCGCCTTGGGCGGACAGCAACGAGGCGACCGTTTTGTCCGCGGCAACCGTGAGAACGATCTTCTTGCCGGCACCAGCCTGGGCCAGCGTGGCGAGGCTGTGGGTCTGCACCGTGTGCTGGCGCTTTTCCAGGGCGGCCTTGATGTCGCCGGCGGCAAAGGCGATCTGCGGCGTGGCCGGATCAAAATACAGTCCGACGGTCTCCGCCACCAAAAGGGCGGGGAAACCGAGCAGCGCGAAGAGCATCCCGGCGGTCATGGCGATGCGGGTGAAGGGTGCGTTATTCATGAGTGGCTTACTGAGTTTCGCATAATAGAGTGACGCGATCTGACTGTAGGTCGGGGTTTATCCCCGACGGGTTGCCCAGCATGCCGGGCGTAAAGCCCGACCGACAAAGATGGCCGACAACATCACTGGATTCCGTGAGCTTCGGGAATTTGGAGATGCCATGGGCCGAGCGCAGACTTTCATGGATTACTTCGTCTTTGCAGTTGCCGGCGATTCGCCCGGCACAGCTTTTTCCGCGATGGTTATATCCAGCTGCGGCCCGGTTTCATCAAACCAGTCGAACACTTTCTGCCCGGAAATAAACAGCTTGTTGGTGTAGCTGGCGTCCAATTCCTGGGCATAAAGGCGCCAGGCCGCCAGGGCGTTCTTCAGGTGCGCGACCGCGTCCGCCTGCTGCTGTTTCACGCCGGTCTTGCGGTAAAGACCCACCGCGACCGCCCCACGGATCTTGGCCGCATAATATTGCCCGAGCCGGGCCTGCACCCGGATGTCACCCAGGGTCTCCCGCAGTTCGATCTTGCCGCCGTCGGCGATGCCCGCGACGCCCGCCAGGGCTTGTTGGGCCAGTTCATCCAGTTGGGTGGCCACCTGCAGCGGCGTGGTTCCGTCCGTCTTGTTTTTGAAAACAAAATCAGGAATGCCGATGATCCCCGAGCCCTCCATGCCGCCCCAGCGCGGGTCCAGGAAAATATCGACGGTATGGAAACCCTGGATGCTCTTGTCGAGCAGGTTGCCCTTGCAGCCCTCGACCCACCACATGAAATCCCACGGCACATAGCGCGCCCGGTTCACCAGCGGGATGATCTGGGAGGCCGTCTGCCAGGAGTGATACAGGTCGTCGCCTTTCGGGAGTTGGAATCGATCCTTGATGAGTCCTTTCAGGAGTTCCGGAGAGTAGTCCGGATCGTAGCCCAGGCGGCCCCACAGCAGGAAGGAATACCAGTGCTTCTCGTTTTCCAGCTGCCGGGGCGAGGTGGGATTCTTGCTGGCGCTTTCCCGGCCCCAGCAAAACCGGTCCGATCCCCAGACGTAGCCCGCGGTCCGGCCTTTGCCGGGGAAATTCAGGATGGCCTGCTTGACGTATTCGGGGTCGCCCCAGCGCACGAGGAAAATGTCGTCATTCCGGAGGTTCCACCAAGTCTTCATGCTGGCGGGAGTCACATCCAGCACGTCCTTTTTCGCAAAGGGAGGATTCGGCGCCGAGTAGAGACGGGCCTTGGAGTATTTGTATTCCAAATCATAGCCGTCGGGGAGCTGGTCGAAACGATGGCCGATGTGCTTGAAATCCGTCAGCCAATAGCGGTGCACGAACTCGATCTTCCGGTCCGGATTCAGCTTCTTGTAGTCGAGGATGCCCTGTCCGTAAACATCCCAGCACCACTGCTCCTTGAAGTCATGGTCTTTGTTTTTATCGGCAAAGTTCTCGCCCGGGCACATGCCCAGGCCCGTCAGCTTCGGATAGGTGAGAAAAAGCTGGGTGACTGATTTGCGGATGTATTCCTTGGTGATCGTGTTGCCGGGGCTGTCGGTCAGGCCATACTTGGTGCCTTCGCTGCCATAGACGTGGATGTTCCAGACATACCACCAAACCTCGATGCCCCGTGACTCGGCGTAGTCCATGACCGTCTGCCAGAACACGATCTTTTCGGCATGAGGCATTTTTTTGATGAGCTTACCGTCCTTGTCGTAGACGTCGTCCAGCGCCACGTCTTCGAAACCAGGCACCTTGACCAAGGTGGGGAACGGATGCCGGTTCCACAGGCTGAGCACGTTGTAGCGCTGCTTGGCGATGGTATCGATATACTCCTTCCAGAAATCCAGATCCCAGACGTGCTTGGAGTTTTCGCGGGCCGAGGTGCCGTTGTCATCAAAACTGGGCTGCCGCTTATCCAGCGGGATGTTGAATTTCATGCCGCGCTTGGCGATATAGGGGGCATGGTCGCTGTTGGCCACATCGTCGAGCGAGCCGGCCGAGGCCAGCTCCCCGATATGGATTCCGCCGTACATCGCGCCGACGCGGTCGCCGCCGATGGCCCAGTAACCCTTGCTGCCACCGTCAGCGGTTCGCCGAAGGGCATAGGCCTCCTCGCCCAGCTCGCCGGTGGCCTGGCCGCCGCGTTTAAGCAACAGTTGCAGGACGGGCGCTGATGTTTTCTTGGCCAGCACGACATAGCACGGCTCCGGCACCGCCGGCATTTGCGCGAGCGACTTTAGTGTGGTCGGATTGTGACCGGCCGAACGGAGGGTTTCCGCCAGCTCCCGGGCGGCGAAGGCAATGGCGGGTTCCGTGTCGTCATGGTAGATGACCACAGCGGCCCGCGGCGCCGCAGACAACGAGTCCGCGCGGAGAACTCCCGCCGCGAATATGAACGCGATAACGGACAGTAATGTTGAGGCAATGGTCTTCATATTTTTTCGTATGGAATTTTCTCAGCCGTTGCGGTAGGTCGGGCTTTACGCCCGAGATGTCGGGGATAAACCCCGACCTACATGGCGGTTTCGGTGACAGTGCGGCTTAAACAGACGGGAGGTTGTGTTGTTGGATAAGGCCGGAAGTAACGGGTGGCTGGTGGGATTTCCATGGCGGAAGGTCATGGCGTGGATTGGGTCGGGGGCGAATTCATCACCCGGCGCAACTCAGCAAACGAAAGCCCGCCGGCATATCCCACTATCTTGGAGTGGCGTCCTTGCAGGGTATGCACGCCGCCGAAAGCAGGCAGCTGGTAGTCCTTCGCGGCATCGCTCCAGTTGAAGATCCCCAAAAAGATTTTCTGGCCGTGGCGCGCAAGCAGCAGCTCGTAGCCGTCGCCTTTGTTTTTTCCATGCTGCCAGTAATCGAGCGGGATGGTCTCGTCCATCGCCGGATACCCGAAGACTTCGGCCACGAGCGCCTGGCGTTCCGGCCGCAGCGTCAGCAGGTTGTCACTGCTGAGGCGGCAGTTGCCAAACAGCTTGTTGAAGTCCGCCCACATCCGGGCCTCGTTCAGCGCCAGGCTCCCGCCGCGCTTGACTTTCTCGGCCGAGACCTTCTCGTCCTCGTCCGCGGCCTCGCGAAACACGAGGTAATCGGCATCCACATTGAAGACTTTGCCGTGGAGATAGTAGTTGCCGGCATTGGCGAGGACGCGCTCGGGGAAGGCCTCATAGCGCGGGCTGACGTCGCCGCCCGTGCGCATGCCGTCGACGAAGCCGATGGCTGGTCCGAACACCGCCGAGCAGCCCAACAGATAATTGTCCGGCCCCACCGCCTCGCGCATCACCTGCAAGCCCAGGCGCATCCGCTCCACATCCGTGATGGTCGGATCATGGGCCTTGATGCCTTTGACCGAGGGATTGGCCTGCAAGATATCCTGATTCAAACCGAAGCGCAGGAAATCAATCTTGAAGTAGGGAATGCCATAGTTCTCCCGGAGATGGCGGATGCCTGCGGCGATGTGGGCGCGGGCCCCGGGGTGAGAGTAATCGAAATAGACGCGGTCCCGGTCCACGCCCTCCGGCCGCCTGACCTGCACAATCATTTTTCCATCCTGATCGTGCAGGAAATACTCCGGGTGTTTCTTGAAGACCTCCGAGTCCGTATTGGCCCGGAAGCCATCGAGCCAAAGCCCCGTCATCATCCCGGCGTCCTTGATCCGCTTGATGACAGCCTTCATGCCGCCGGCCAGATCCGGGCGATCCGCGGTGTAGTCGCCGCGCATCGCATACCAGCCCGCGTCAATCTGGATGAGATCGGCGGCCGAGCCGGCTTTCTTGATCTGCTCCATATTGCCAAAAATATCATCGGCCGAAAACTTGTAGGCGTAGTAGTCCCAGGTGGCCCACCCCTTGAAATCGACGTCCTTCACGCGCTTGATGCCATTCTCCTTGGCGATCGCGGTGCCATAGGCGTCCAGCAAAGCCGGCCAATCGGCAGACCGGCCCAGCACGATCCGTTCATACGGGATGGTCTCGCCGGGCCTGAGCAGCTTGCCCTCCCCCGTCGAGCGAATCACAAACGCGTTCTTTTCCAGCCGGATGGCCGGCAGGAAGATTCGCCAGCTGAGCGCGCCCGCAAAAAGATGGGACGCGCCCCCTTTCTGCAACATGGCATACATCAGGCTCTCGCTCCCTTTCTGCGATTCACCCGCCTTATGGATAAGCACTGGCCGTTGCCCCATGCAACTGCTCCCATAAGCGATCTCCATGTCGCTCGTGATCGGTTCCTGAATCGGGATGCGGATCTCGATACTTCCCAGAACCACGGGTTGCGTGCCCGTATTCGAGAGCTTGATATCAAGATGATGGAAGCCATCCGGGGTGGGCGTCAGGTTTTGCGAAACCTCGACAGCGGGGTCGGCCTTAACCTCCACGGTAATCCCCGGCCACTCCTGCGACGCTGCAGCTGCCGCCAACGCACTGGCCAGTAGGAGCGGAACTAAACGGATTGTTTTCATGGGGATGATTCGTTTTGTGCTCACCGCGCCCTCGCCCAATCAATGGTGGTGGCATGGGGGGAATGCCACGGGCGGGCCGTGATGCGGCCGCTGGCATGGCGACCGAGGACGCGCACGATCTTGGTCTCGCCGGGCACCAGGTCGAAGTAGTTGTCCTCGAAAAGCCAGCCCAGCTCCTCGCCCGCGGCCTCACCGGTCAGGCAGACAGTGCGGGCGAAGCGGTCGGTCGTCAGCGCGATGGAGCCGTCGGCCTGCACCCGCACGTCGAGGCGGGCGTCGGGAAAGGTCACGCGACGCTCGATGTCGAGGAGCGTGTGCGCGTCGGCCACCAATTCGCCGGTGGCGGCGATGAATTGAGCCGCGAGCACGTGCTCGCGGCGAACGGGACCGATGCCGACCTCGTCGAGCCGGGCGACGACCACGGAGGTTCCGGGCGCGACCGTGACCGGGCGCTTCACCGTGCGGCGCACCTTGTTTTGATCGAGATGGAAGAGCGTGATCGTAACCTCACCCTGGACCGGAGCGGGGGAATCGTTGACGGCCCAGAGCCAGATGTAGGTGCCGACCTCGAACGACAGCAGCACGGGCGCGTAGGCGTGGCGCAGGGCGTAGTAGGCGTGGAAGGGCTCGAGGAAATAATCGACCTTGGCGGAGTAGATCTGCGGCCAGGACTCGTTGAATTTCCATACCAGATAACCGCCATTGCGACGCTGGCCGTCGCGGTCATCGGCCGGCCGGCCCCGCCGCTGCCGCTCGACGGTGTCCTGGTAATAAAGCGACTCCGCCATGC
The DNA here is from genome assembly GCA_029945855.1 of Lacunisphaera sp. Lineage (GTDB taxonomy): Bacteria > Verrucomicrobiota > Verrucomicrobiia > Opitutales > Opitutaceae > Lacunisphaera. The sequence goes on along the minus strand of JAQSDJ010000111.1, from coordinate 15,764 downwards.
CGAGCTGATGGACGAGGGAGGCGGCGTCGGTGGCGTCGTAGAACTGTTCAATCGGCCCGGTCTTTCGCCAGCTGGAGCCAGTCGTGTACTTGAGCCAGGTGTCGGGGTAAGGATACTTGCGGTTGGAGGAAAAGACGGCGGAGTAGCCGGCCGGCCAGAGATCCTCGGGGGCGAAGAACTTTTTCAGGCTGGGCAGCGTGGGGGCCGCGATGCGGGTATCCTCGGAGGCAAAGTTAAGAAAGTCGTAGCCGGGCACGTACCACATGCTGGTATAGCCGTTGGTCGTGCCCTCGCGCGGGTCGTTGGGGTCCTGCCCCCCGTAGGGAGCGCTGGGCTGATAGTAGCGCTCGGGATCGAGCTGGCGGCAGAGCGCACCCACCGCTTCGGCCGCCGGCAAACCGGGCCACGGGCCACGATCCGTCAGGGTGTTGTTGTACTCCTCGTGATGCCACATGGCCGCTTCGTTGATCCCGCACCAGGCGAAGATCGCCGGGTGGTGTTTGAGGCGCTTCAGCATCGGCTCGGCCTCGGCGGAACTGCGCGCGATCGCGTCGACGGTGTCCCCGAGAGGCAGCATGGTGAAATCCTGCCAGAGCAAAATGCCCGCCGCATCGGCCCGTTCGTAGAAATCGTCGGGCGGCGCCTCGACCACACCCCAGACGCGGAACGCGTTGTAATTCCCGAGCGCGGCGAGGCGGAAGAGTTCGGCCACGCGTTCGGGATTCCACACGGAAGTTTGCCAGTCAGGCGTCACCCAGTTGCCGCCGCGCAGGTGCACGGGGTGGCCGTTGACGACAAAGTGCAGGGGGCGCGGCATCGTGATGCGGCGGAAGCCGAGCGTGCGGCGTTCAACCTGCCAGGCGCCCGCGGCATCCCGCAGGGTGACTTCCACGCGGTAGAGGGGCTGGGCGCCATAGCCCCGCGGCCACCAGAGCTTCGGCCGCGGCACCTCGAGGGTCAGGCGGGAGGTGAAGGCGCCGGGAGCGGTGAAGGGAGCACCCTGGGTTTCGGCCACCACGGCACCCTCCGGGTCGAACAGGCGGGCCGCCACCCGGGTGCCGGGGGCGGCGGAGATGCCGGTGGCATCGATCGACACCCGGCCGTGGGCCAGGGCGTCGTCGAGAGTGGCCACGGCCAGCACTTCGCGAAACTCGGTCCCCCGGGTGAGTTCGAGTTCGATCGTGTCGAAGACGCCGCCGCGGGAGAAGTAGGGCCGGGGTCCGAGATAGGTGCCGTAGTTTGAACCGGAGCGCCGGACCGGCTGGCCGCGGAAAGTCCTATGCGGCTCGGGCTTGGCGCCGTCGTGGCGGGCAAAAATGGAATGGAAATGAAGGGCGAGGGTATTGCGGGGGCGAAGCTGGCCGGTGACCTCCACACGCAATGGCACCAGCGAGGAAGCCGCGGAGGCAATGCGCGTACCGTTGAGATAGACATCGACGAGCGTGTCGAGGCCGCGGAAATGCAGGAAGGCGATCGCGTCGGGCTCCGCGCAGGGAAACTCCACCGAGTAGAGCCAGTCCGTGTCCGACACCCAGCGGCAGGCCTCGGCGCCGCCGGCCTGCCACGGGGTCTCGATGCGCCGGTGATCGAGAAGAATATCGTGGACCATGGCGGGCATCCGGCGCACGGCCAGCGCCTCGGGGTGGACCCCGGCCGCCAGATCCTCAGCGGCGAGGGTGTCGCGCGGTTCGAGCTGACGCAGTTGCCAGCCCGTGTGCAGCGGGATCCGTTCAAACGCGGCGTGGAGCGAAGGCAGCAGCCCCAGGCCGGCGGCGAACAGGCCCAGTATCAGCTTCCGTCGCGTGTTCATTGCCGGTCCCATGGTTCGGGGGGTTGCGGCTCAGGGGGTCGCAGGCTTGATCGGTTCCGCGACGCGCATCGACCGCGGGGGCGTGTCGACCGTGGCCGTGCCGCGCGCGATGGCGATATCGCGTTCGACGCTGGGAATAAACCGCGCCCAGGAGAACAGCTCGTTCGGGTTGTGCGGCATGCGCGGCACATTGTACTTGGTGCCAGCCACGGTGAGGTCGCGCCAGTGCTCGAGCGCCCGCTCCAGGTGCGCCACCGCGGCGGCTTGCTCGGACTTGTCCCCGTTCTGGCGATAGGTGGCGAGCGCGACACCGCCGCGCAGCTTCGCGGCGAAATAGAGGCCGTGGGCGGTCCAGGCATCGATGTCGGCCATTTCCCCGGCGAGGGGAGCGGACACGTTGCCGCGCTCCCGCACGGCCGCAGCGAGGCGCCGCGCCTCGGTCATGTCCCGCTCCAACTCTGCGGCGAGCTGGAGCGGAGATACCTTGTCGGCCGGGATCTGTCCGCCGGCCTTCACGAAGTCGGCGATGTTGACGTATTTCGTGTCGAGCACCGGATGGGTGATGATGTTCTCGATGTTGAAAAACTGAAACGAGGAATCGTGGGAATTGTCCAGCCAGCCCGTGAAGCCCTCGGTGTAGAGCGAACCGTCCCACGTGCCCCGATGGAACGCGGCGAAGCGCAACTGCGCCCGGCTCGCCAGGGTCCACGCCTTGAGCAGGTCCGGCCCGTGCTCGGGGCCGAAGCGCGCGCCCAGCAGGCGCTCGAAGGTCTGGTCCGGCGTGGCGGGATTGTGCAGCAGACGACCCCAAAGGGCATACCAGAGCCATTGCCGCTCGAACGCCCAGGTCCACGTCTTGTGGCGGCCGGTGTTGGTGATGTAGTCCTTCGCCGGGATATAGCATTCGGACCCCACCAGCACGCCGCCGACATGCGGGGCGCCGTTGTTGGCGATGAACTCGCGGATGAAGTCCGGGGCCCCCCAGCGCAGCACGAAGAAGTCCTCGTTGCGCACCGTCCAGACGACGCGGTGACTCGTCGGCGCCGGGTTCCAGTAGGCATCCGAGAGCTTGCCGCCGTGGACGATGAAGAGGTTGGGCGTCGAGTGCCCGTGCGACCAGTTGTATTTGAACTCGGTGTAGACGGGCAGAATGATGTTCGGATTGTTCCGCAATCCTTCGATCTGGGCGCGGGTGAGGCGGTCGTTCTCCTCGCTGGTCGAGCCCCCCGAGCCCGTGTTCGCCGAGAGCGGCGCGCGGTAGATGAACTTTACCGGGCGTTTGGCCGCTGCGATGCCGGCAAAAAAGGTATCGTCGAGGAATTGCCGGCGCTCCGCCGGGGTCTGGTCGCCCATGCGCTCGCCCAGGGTGATGCCGAAGCCGGTCAGGTCCGGATACTCGTCGATCGTCTGCTGGACGCACTCGCGGGTGTAGTCCACGACGATCTTCTCTCGCGTCCCCACGCCGATATGCGCCCCGGTGATGTTGTAATCCCCGAGATTGTGCGCCCGGGAAAATTCCGGCGATACGAACGTGTTCCAGTTGACCAAATAGGTCTCGATCCCGCGCTCCTTGGCCAGAGCGAACAACTGCGTCCACAGTTTGCGCCATTCCGCCATCTCAGCGTCACTGAAATTTTGCGCTTCCGGGAAGGATTTCGGCACCACGAAATAGTGGAACGGATGGTTGCTCCAGAGCGTGAGGGTGTTGAAGCGGTTCGACGCCATCATGTCGAGGAACGCCTCCCAATACTTGATATCGCGGCAGGTGTCCTGGTGCTGCTCGATCGTCGGACTGGTGCGGTAGGCCGCGAACGGCAGGTTGAACTTGATGGTCCGGAACTCAAAGCGGGCCCGCTCCGTCTTGGGCTCGATTCGGGCCAGGGCGGTGCCCTGCCGGACCTGTTCGGCCAGGTCGAGCAGCCCGTACATGGCCCCGCGCTCATTGCCGCCGGTCACGAGCCACTGGTCGCCGACGCAGGCGAGCGTGAAACCGTCCGGGCCCAGGCCGGGATCGTTGCTGACGACGCGAACGGGCAGCTGCTTGATCGCAACCCCCGTGGCGGCACCCAGCTTCGCGAGGCCGTAGTCGACCGGGGTGGCGATGGCCGAAGTGAGGGCGACGGAAAGAAGGAGCGCGAGCGCGAGGCGGCGGCGAGATTTCATGATGGGAAGGAAACTGAATGCGGCGGTTATCGCGCCGGGGCGCGCTGCAGTTCGATCTTCGCCTGTTTCTCAAAGTAGCGGACGAGCGCGCCGTGATCGCAGTCCCCCATGTCGTCGATTTTCAAGGCCTGCATGATTTCCATCACCGCGGCGGTCAGCGGCAGCGGCGCGCCAAACTGATGCCCGGTCTCCAGCGCGTTGGTGAGGTCCTTGATGTGCAGGTTGATGCGGAAACCGGGATTGAACTTGCGGTCAAGCATGAGCGGCGCCTTGGCCTCCATGACGGTGCTGCCGGCGAGTCCGCCGCGGATGGCCTGAAACACCAGTTCCGGCTCCACGCCGGCCTTCGCCGCCAAAACCAGTGCCTCGGAGACGGCGGCGATGTTGAGGGCGACGACTACCTGGTTGGCTAGCTTGGCCACGTTGCCCGCGCCGATGTCGCCCACGCGCACCACCGACGCCGCCATCGCCTTGAACACCGGCAGGCACCGGTCGAACACTGCCTGTTTTCCCCCCACCATGACCGAGAGCGTGCCGTCGATCGCCTTGGGCTGCCCGCCACTGACGGGAGCATCGAGCATCTCGACCCCCTTCTCCGCCAGCTTGGCCGCGACCTCGCGGCTCGCCAGCGGCGCGATCGAACTCATGTCGGCAACGATCAAGCCCGCCTGGGCTCCCTCCCAAATGCCATTGGCGCCCAGCACCACCTGCCTCACCTCCGGGGAGTTGGGCAGCATGGTGATGACGAGCTCAACTTGCGCCGCGATGTCGCGCGGCGTCGCGACCGACTGCGCGCCGGCGGCCACGACTTCCTCGACTGCGCCGCGGTTGACGTCGCAGACGACGACCGTGTGCCCGGCCTTGAGCAGGTTTTTGCTCATGGGCTTGCCCATGATTCCGAGTCCGATGAATCCGATTTTCATTTGTATTTTGGTGGTTAAATGGTTTGCCCGCATGCAGCCGCCGGCCCGCCGCTAGGCCTTGAATCCGTAGTCGCGCAGCCAGCCGAGCCCGCCGGCCGTATTGGGTGTGGGCGCGTATTCCAGCCCGACGTATCCCGGGTAGCCCATCTCATCGAGCTGCCGGAAAACAAACGGGAAATTGATTTCGCCGGTGCCCGGCTGATGCCGGCCGGGATTGTCGGCGATCTGGATGTGGCCGATGTGGGGAAGGTGCCGGCGCAAGGTGGCGATCAGTTCACCCTCCTCGCGTTGGGCATGATAGAGATCGTATTGGATGCGCACATTCGGGCAGGCGATCTCATCCAGCAGCCGCGCGGCCTCGTCCGTGCGGTTGAGATAGAATCCGGGAATGTCGAAATGGTTGATCGGCTCGAGCAGCAGTTCGAGCCCATGCTCGGCCAACGCCGTGGCGGCATACCGGGCGTTGGCCACGAGCACCGCGCGGTGCTCCAGGTCGGTGCGACCCGCGACGCGTTTGCCGGCGAGGCAGTTCAAACGCGGCACCCCCAGCGGGCGGGCGTAGGCGATGGCCTTGGCCACGCCGGCGCGAAATTCCTCTTCCCGACCCGGCGAGGCACCGATGCCGCGGTCTCCGCCGGCCCAGTCGCCCGCGGGCAGATTGAACAGCACCTGCGTGAGGCCGTGGGCTTGCAGCTGGCTCTTGATCTCGTCTGCCGGATGCGCGTAGGGGAAAAGATATTCCACGAACGCGAAGCCGGCCTGGCGCGCGAGGGCAAAGCGCTGCAGGAATGGCACCTCGGTGAAGAGCATGGTGAGGTTGGCGGCGAATGTTGGCATAAGAAGAGAAATACGGTGAGTGCGGGGGAGGTCGGCAGCGGGCCCGGATCGATAGTGGTCAGGGCACGACGATCATCCACTGGAGCACGTAAGCCTGCAGCATGACATAAATGCCCATGAGCGTGGCGAGAGCGACGCTATGCCAGAAGACGGCGCGCAGGATGGTGCCGACATCCGGGCTGTCGGGTTTGCCACCGGTGGCCACGCTGGCCACGACGATGCTCTGGGCATCGATCATCTTGCCCATGACGCCGCCGGCGCTGTTGGCGGCGGCCGTCAGCACGGGCGAGACGCCGATTTGCCGGGCGGTGACCGTCTGCAGATTGCCGAAGAGGACATTGGACGACGCGTCGCTGCCCGTCAGGGCGACGCCCAGCCAGCCGAGCAGGGGCGAGAAGAAGGGGAACAGGAACCCGGTGCTGGCAAAAGCCAGCCCCATCGTGGTGTCCGTGCCGCTGTAGCGCGTGGTGAAGCCCAGCGCGAGCATCAGGGCGATGGTCAGGAGGGAGATGCGGACCCGTTTGACAATCCGCCAATAGAGGGCGAGGAGCTGGCCCGGTTTGAGCCCGAGCAGCAAGCCGGCGAGCACGCCGGCGACCAGCAGCGCGGAACCGGTCGCGGAGAGCAGGTTGAACGTGAACTCCGCGGCTTCAGGCGTGGCCTTGGTCACGACCGGCGGCATCTTTTGCAGCGCCAGATGCAGCCCCGGCACGGCGAACTTGGGCGCAAAGGTGGCGTTGAGCGCATTCTTGAGCGGGAGGATCGTCGAGCCCGCCACGAGCACGGTCAGCAGGATCCAGGGCAGCCACGCCCGCACATTGGTGCTGGCGGTGGTGTTCGCGGCGCGGGCGGCCGTGGAAAGCTCGACGTGGCCGGGGTTGGTTTGCATCTCCTTGGGCTGCCAAAACCGGGTCAGGATCAGCAGGGCGCCCATGGCACTCAGGCCGCCGGCGGCACCGACCAGTTGCGGGCCGTGGTAGTTGCTGACGAAAAACTGGGCCACGGCGAAGGCCGCGCCCGACACGAAGCAGGCGGGCCACACGCCGCGCATGCCCTTGAAGCCGGCTTGGGCGGCGACCAGCCAGAAGGGCACGAGGAAGGCAAACGGCGCCAGCTGCCGGCCCACCATGGCGCTCAAGGTCAATTCGTCGATCCCCGTCACCTTGGCCAACATGACGATCGGGACGCCGACGGAGCCGAAGGCCACCGGGGCGGTATTGCCGATCAGCGCCAGCACGGCGGCGTCGAGCGGCCGGAAGCCCAGCCCGATCATCAGCGCACCGGTGATTGCCACCGGCGCGCCAAAACCGGCAAAGCCCTCGATGAACGCACCGAACGCGAAGGCGATCATCAAGGCCTGAATCCGGCGGTCCGCGGAGATGCCCGCCATGCGATTCTGCAAATCCTTGAAGCCCCCGGTTTCGACCGAGACGCCGTAGATGAAAAGGGCGTTGAGTACGATCCAGCCGATGGGGAACAGGCCGAACGCCGCACCGTACCCGGCGGCGGCGGCGGCCATCGGGGCGGGCATGCCGTAAACACCCACGGCAATGGCGGCCGCCAGCAGCAGACCGACCAGGGCCGCGAGGTGGGCGCGCACATGCCAGAATGCCAGCAAAGCCAGCACCGTGACGACGGGAATGGCGGCCACGAGGGCCGAAAGGCTGATGCTGTCCGCGATCGGGGCGTAATTCTGTGACCAGATCATAGAAATGTAAGTTTGAGGGAAACGGTTTTCTCAGGAAATTTGACTGGGGCAGGACCAGCGGGCCCGGGACGCGCCGCTCAGTGCTGGAAGCCTTTTTCAGTGCCAGGGCGGGAACCGTCATACTTCACGCTGCCGGGTTTCCACCCGCGGACCAGGTCGAGGTCGGCGGCGACTTTACCGGTGAGCGCCGTAATGTCCACGTGACCGACACGATTATACAGCGCGGGCCCGTAGCGGGCATCGCGCACCGCGGCGTAACGCTGCCAGTACCCAAGGGCCGACCCGAGGTGCCGCAAGGCGGCGGCCTGTTCAGCAGGATCCGACGTGGAGTCATAGAGCGCGAGGGCGCAAGCCCCGCGGATTTTCTCGGCATAGTAATGCCCGAGGAGGGCGAAGCACGTGAAGTCATCGAGGGTGGCGGCGAGTTCCTCGGAGCGGGCGGCGAACGGGCGGAGTTCGGCGATCAGGCGCTCCGCCTCGAGGGCCTGCCCGCGGAGGCGATCCGCGATTTGTAGCGGGGTCGTGCCCGGCATGGGCTTTTTGCCCAGCAGGCTCAGACACCACTCGCGAATGTCGATATTGCCGGAACCGGGCATCGTGCCCCCCTCCACGAAATGCTTTACCGTGTAGAAACCTTTGCTGCGCGGGCTGCTCAGGCAGGCTTCGGGAAACCACTTCAGGTCGATGTCACCCCAGAAGAAGCTGGTGATGGTGGGGATGACCTCGGAGGCCGCGTTGGAGGCCGCGAAGAGGGTCGGCGCCGGCACGCCGGGAAAGCGCGCCGCGAGGACGCGTTCGAAATGGGCGTTGCTCAGCGTGGGCTCGTAGGCGAGGCGGCCCCAGAGCATGAAGCTGTACCACTGCTTTTCGATCACGAGCGGGCGGGGTCCGGCGGCGGGCGGCTGCCGTTCCAAGAAGGACCGACCCCAGACGTACCCGTCGGGTCCCATGTAGAACCCGGCGCACTTGTCCGCGGCGGGCATGTTGACCACGTAATCGCGGGCGTAATCGGGATTACCCCACCGGAAGGTGTAGATGTCATCATTACGCACGGTCAGCCAGGTGCGCAGGCCGGGCGCGATGCCATCCAGCAGCGGCTTGATGAACGGCGGGTTGGTGATCGAATACATGTGGGCCACCGAATACTTGAAGCTGAAGTCGAAGGTGGCGGGAAAGCCGGGATAGTCCTTCCACGCATCGATGATCTCGCTCTGGGCCGTCCAATGGAACCGGTGGATCATACGCACGACCCGCTGCGGGTTGGTCTTCAGCGCGTCCCGGACCCCCTCGCCGTACGTATCCCAGAGCCACTTCTCCTTCACCTTGGAGTCCATTTTATGAGGCATACCCTCGCCCGCGGTGATGCCGAAGCCGGCGAGCAGGGGATAAGTATTGATCATCTCACGCACGCTGGCGCGGAAGTATGCCTTGGTGATCGGGTTTTCGAGGTCGCTGGTGATGCCATGCTTGCCCTCGGCGCCAAAAGTGAAGGTGTTCCACGTGAATACGTAAAAGGCGATGCCCCGCTCCTGTGCGTATTGCATCACCCAGCGCCAGAACTCGATTTTCTCGTCGATGCTGATGCGCTTCACGACCTCGTGGTCGGCGAGCATGGCGGGGCGCACCATGTCGGTGCCCGCGAAGGAGAAATTGTCCTCCAGCTTGAGGCGCGTGCGCCAGACATCGGCGAGCGCCACCTCGGGAAACTCGGGCACCTTGACCAGTGACGGGAACGGGTGGAGCGACCAAATCGAGACAACGTTGTAGCGGTGCCGGGCGAGGTCATCGAGGTAGGACCGCCAGAACTCGCGGTCCCACATCTCGGGGATGTTGGCCTGCGCGGCGTCGGAGCAGTCGGTGTAGCTGGGCGTGCGGAGATCGAGGGGAATGTTGAACTTGATGCCGCGCTGGGCCACGTGCGGAGCGCGCGGGCCGGCCTTGAGGCTGGCCGTGGTGCCGATGCGCAGGGCCTCGGCCACATCGAGTCCGCCGTACATGGCGCCCGGGGCCCCCTGCCCCACCACCCGCACGCGGTCGGCCCCGGTGCGTTCGATGCGATAGGCCTGGGGGTCGCCGCCGCCGGCGGGATCGATTTCGAGAGAAACCAGGAGCGGCGCACCGTCAGGCGCCAGCGCCGCCGCCCGTTCAATTTCGCTGGCGGAAAAGGCGATGGCGGGGATGCTGCGATCGCAGGCCAGCTCGACGCGGGTGGCGGCGGAGCCCAGGAGGGGCAGGGAAAGCAGGAGGAGGATGCGGGGTAGCATGGGGAGCAGTGGTGGGGTCGGCATGACGGAGGGTGGACTAAACAATCGCTGGCGCCGGGCTTGGTTGGGAGGAAGGAAACCCCGCCGGGACCATCCGGGAGGCTGACCGGTCAAGTCCGGCAGTTGGGAGGCTGTTGGGGGCACGCATTTCGGATGCACGTTCGGCGTTATTGCCGTTCGAAGTAGGGCAGGCGCGCCAGCGGCACTTCGATGGTCAGTTTCTGTGGACCGTTGAGAATCTTGCCATCGTCGGCTTTCCATTGGCCGGCGGGAATCAGGACGGTGCGCGCCGTTCCCTTTTCGAGCATCGGGGCGACGAGCAGATTATCGCCCATCATAAACTGGTCTTTCACCTGTTCGTAGCCGCCCTGCGGGAAGACGTAGGCCATCGGGCGCAGGATCGGCTCGCCCGTAGCGGCGCTGGCTTTGACGAGTTCAAGAATCCGCGGCACGAAACGTTGCCGCAAGGCGACGGCCTGCTTGATGGCCGCCAGACGCGTGGCATCAAGCACCCGCCAAGGCGCGACAGAGAACTGCATCATCGGGGCCAGCGCGTGGACTTGGGCGGAGCGCACGATCAGATCCTGGTCAATGGTCGCGGCATGGAGAAAGGACCGGAATTCCCCGCCGCCGATCATGTCGGGGCACACAAAGGTATAGCCGAGCAGCCCGGCGGCCACCATGTCGGGAATCAAGCGATGGAGATCCGCCCAGTCGTGCGACTTGTCCCGGAGGCGTTGCACGAGGGGCCGGCCCGCGATCTTCCAGCTGGCGCGATACTCGTTGAGCGGGAACGCCAGGCCGATTTCGGCGAACAGCCGGGTGTGTTCGTTGGCGTCCAACTGCTGATGGGCGAGGAGCGCCGGGTTGTAGAATTCGGGGTCACCGGCATCGAGCTTGAATCCATCGACCCCATACTCCGCCTGGAGGCGGCTGAGCTCTCCGGTAAACCAAGTGCGGGCAACGGGATTCGTCAGATCGAGCAGCGCACTCTTGCCATTCCACCAGGTGATCATGGCGGGGTCCTGGGGCTCTTGCATCAGCAGCGCATTCTGCCTGGCCAAGGCCCGATAGACGTCGGAATCGGCGCTGATGAACGGGCAGACCCACAGCATGACTTTGAAGCCTAGCGCGTGGAGTTCCTTCATCATGGCCTTGGGGTCCGGGAAGCGGCCGGGATGGAAGGTCCACTTGCCATAGTTCTCCTGCCAGTTGTCGTCGATCATGAGCACGCCAGCGGGGAGCCCGTTGTCCACGATTGCGTGGGCATATTTGAGGATGTCCCGCTGGTTCTGATCATACATCAGCTCAATCCACGTGTTATATTGCGGCGCCGAGACGAGCGAAAGATCCGGCAGTTTTCCGTCGGTGGGGAAAAAGTGGGCCGAGGCGAAGGTGTAGGCGCTGCGCAGGGTCTGGCCCGCCTGGCCGTAGCGGAGCACATTGCCCGGGGAGGCGACCTTCAAGCCCTCGCCCTCGACGGAAAAGGCGAAAGCCTTTTCGGCCCAAATGTAGCGACCTTGGGAGGAAAGCAGCAGGGGGGCCGCTTGGTTGCCTAAGTGGTCGCCGTCGAGATTGACCGCCAGGGGTGCGGTTCCGAAGGGCATCTTATTCCCCAGCACCGTCGCCCCCCCCCACCAGACTTCATTCGGCAGGAGTTTGAGCCTCAGTTCCGATTGGACGGAATTCTGCGCCAGGGCTGCGGTCGCGGCCAGGAAAATGCCGCAGGTGAAGAGGGATTTGAACTTCATGCTAGATATTTTCTCCCCGGTTAGCCGAGGGACGGGCACGGCAAAGCGGGAGACGATGTTGCGCGCCGGCTGGGCGGAGCAACCGTCCGGTGGGGGTTGGGGGATGCGGGGTATTCACTGTCATGGGTTTATTCGATCGGGCATGACCTGCGCGCGGGGGGGGAGTTTAGCACAGAACTCCTGCCCGTGTATGCCCCCAGTATAGGTGGCAATGATCGGGCCCTCGATGGTGGGCGATGGCCGGCGTGCGCTTGACTTGGCGATCTGGTTTACGCGTTACTCAACCATGGGTATGCGGCTTCCTTCTCTCGTGCCCCAGAGTCTGCCGTCGTCCGGGCCACTCCACGCCGCGCGAAGCGGGATGGGCCTGCTTCTGGGACTCGCCGCCGGCTTGTGCGGCGCAGCAGGCACGCCACGGGTGGAACCCGCCGGCATTGAGGCAAATCGCACCTATACGGTCACCTCGTGGAGCACGAAGGACGGCCTGCCGGCGGACCGCGTGCGCCACCTGTGGCAGGACATGCAAGGGTTCATGTGGATCGCCACTTTCAACGGGGTAGCGCGCTTCGACGGCGTTCGCTTCCGGAGCCACGACGTCTCCAACACCCCGGGACTGGCCAACAATCTGGTGAACGCCCTGTATGAGGATCGCGGCGGGAACATGTGGCTCGGCCATGATACCGGTGAAATCACCGTGTGGCGCGACGGACGTTTTCAAAAGCTTCTGCTCGGCCCGGAATGGCTGGGTTCGCCCATTGACCAGTTTGGCGAGACCGCCGACGGCACGGTCTGGGCGCGCAACCGGCTGAGCTGGCTGCTGCCCGTCAGCGGATTGCAGCCCGGATCCATCCTCAAGGAAGTGGGCGGGCAAAGGGTCAGTGACATCGCTTCGGGTAACTCCGGCCAGATGTGGCTGTCGGGCGACGAAGGGGTTTTCCCGTTGGATTCCGCGGCCGCCGGCACGCGCGACCTGCCGAAAAACCTTGTGATACCTTACGCCAGTGGCGCGCCCTTTCCCCAGGTTCGCCCCAGCGGGAATACGAACCTGGCCATGCCGATGCGCTGGGAGGGTCCGGCCCAGGTCTTTCGGGCCCGGCAGGGCGGGGTCTGGGTGGCGGATCACACGCAAGTCCGGCGCTGGGCGGATGGGCGGTGGACCGGCGAGTCCGTGGCCACGCAGGTGCGCCAGCGGACCTGGACGAACACCTGGATGGAACTGGCCGATGGACGCCTGGCGGTCAGCACCTACGACGAAGGCCTGCAATTCCTGACGCCATCAGGCGCCGTGCAGCAACTGGACGCGGCGCACGGGTTGCCGGCCGATTATGTCACCGCACTCGTCGAGGATCGCGAAGGCAACCTGTGGGTCGGCGCCGGCGACAAGGGCTTGTGCCGGTTGCGGCCCAGTTCGATCGAAATGGTGGGCCCTCCCGGCGGGTGGGGCAACTGGTCCGTGCAGACCGTGATCGCCGCCCGGGATGGCAGCGTATGGGCAGGGACCGAAGGCGCCGGAGTCTACCGGCTGCGCAACGGGACCTGGACGCATCTGGACCGGGCGGCCGGCCTGACCAATCTCACGGTGAAAACGATGCTGGAGGATTCCGCGGGCCGAATCTGGGCCGGACTCACCAACGGGGATTTCGGAGTATTCGAGGAAGATCGATTCCGGCCCAAGTTCACCGATCAAGCGGTGGGACCGCTCACCGCGGTCTTCCAGTCGCGGAACGGAGATTTGTGGATCGGCGGGCTGCTCGGCGTGGGCCGCATCGCCTCGGATCGCCTCACCTTCCTGCAGCCGGTGAACGGGCAATTGACCAAGATCAGCGGTTTTGCCGAGGCGGCGGATGGCACCGTCTGGATCGCCTCGGTGGGCAACGGGCTGGGGCGTTATCGGGATGGCGTCTTGCAGGTGCTCCGCCAGACCGAGGGGCTGCCGAGCAATTATATCTGGTCGCTGCAAATCGAGCCGGATGACACCCTCCGCATCGGGACCGACGACCGCGGGCTCGTGACTTACCGGGAAGGACGATTCAGTCAGATTGACGCCACTTGCGGAATTCCCGGCAACAAGGTCGCGCAGATCATCAAGGATGAATCGGGGGCGTTATGGCTCGGCACCAACGGCGGCATCGCCCGCGTCGGCCGGGCGGAACTCGAGCGTCATGCGGCCGGGGGCATCGCGCGGGTTTCCGCCCAGGTGTACGATGAGAGCGAGGGTCTGATCACGCGCGGCCTGTCCGGCGGCTCGCAGGCCGGGGCCGGCCGCACCCCGGATGGCCTGCTTTGGTTTGCCACGGACCGGGGGCTGGCCCGGATCGATCCCCGGATTTCACCGCCCACCGCTCCCCTGCCCCCCGTCCTGATCGAGACCATCCGGATTGACGGCATCAAGGTGGAGGCGACGGGGCTGGCGAAAAACCTTTCCCTGGAAGTGGAGCCCGGATCGCGTCGCCTGGAAATCGATTATACGGGCCTCAATCTGACTGCCCCCCATCGGGTCCTCTTCCGCTATATCGTGCAGGGGGCCGATGAAAACTGGAATCAGGCCGAGACGCGGCGGACCGCCTACCTCAGTTACCTGCGGCCCGGGCGCTACGTTTTCCGCGTGCAGAGCTTGTCCGCCGAGGGCACCGGCGGGCCGGAGGCGGCGCTGCAGCTGAACGTGAAACCCCATTTCTGGGAAACGAACTGGTTTGCGGCTCTGGCCGTCGCCCTGACGCTCGGGCTGGTCGCGGGCGCCGTGTATTGGGCCACGCATTTGCGGTATCGCCGCCAGATTGCCCGCATCGAACAGATGCAGGCCATCGAACGCGATCGCACCCGGATCGCGCATGATATTCACGACGAAATCGGCTCCGGGCTGACCCAGTTGTCCATTTTGTCCCATTCCGCCCAGGCCGTGGAAACCGGGGAAAGGGAGACCACGGTCAGGCTGCGGGAAATCGAGGAAACGGTGACGGAGATGACGACGGCCATCGATGAAATCGTCTGGGCGGTCAACCCCCGCCACGATTCGCTCGAGAGCCTGGTCTCCTACCTCAGTGGCGTCGTGCAGGAATTCACCCGGCGCGTCGGCTTGCAGTGCCACATCAACGTGCCGTTCGATCTCGAGCGGCTGGAGGTCACGGCGGAATACCGCCACGACCTGTATCTCGTCATGCGCGAAGCGCTGCACAACGTCGCCAAGCATGCCGCAGCCACCGAAGTGAGGTTTTCCGTCCAGTGCGAATCCGACGGCTTCGTCTTCCGGCTGGAGGACAACGGCCGCGGTATTCCCGCGCGAACCACCGAGCCCAAACCGGAAGGGCCCGGGGGGATTGGGCTGGAGAGCATGCGCCAGCGGATCACGAAACTCGGCGGCACCCTGACGTGGGCCAATCGCGCGGAGGGCGGCACCGCTGTCATCTTCCGCGTTGCTTTGCGGCGGAGGGCCTGACTGCCTAGCGCGCAGGCCATGACAAAACCCGAGAAACCCGATGCCCTGACGACCGCGGCAACCGTCGCCCTCGTGGACGATGATGCCAAGACCCGCAACCTGATCGCGGATTTGCTCCGGAAAGCGGGTTTTGTCTGCGGGCACATTTGTGCGGATGCCGAAGCCGCCCAGCGGATTCTCGTCGAAGCCCGGCCGGATATAGTGCTGATGGATATCGACCTGCCGGGCGCGAGCGGGATCGAGTGTGTGCGTCTGCTGAAGCCTCGCTTGCCCCGCACGCATTTCGTGATGCTGACTGTCTACGACGACC
Organism: Lacunisphaera sp.; assembly: GCA_029945855.1. Taxonomy (GTDB): domain Bacteria; phylum Verrucomicrobiota; class Verrucomicrobiia; order Opitutales; family Opitutaceae; genus Lacunisphaera. Next base: position 562 of record JAQSDJ010000111.1, on the reverse strand, counting down.
CCGAAAGCATTTTCGAAGCCCTGTCGGCCGGCGCCATCGGCTACCTCCTCAAGCGTTCCGCCGCGGCGGACCTGGTGGTGGCGCTGCGCGACGTGATCGCCGGTGGATCGCCGATGACCAGCAGCGTGGCCCGCAAGGTCGTAGTGTCCTTCCAACCGAACCGCCATCAGGCCCCGGAAATCGACCTGCTCTCCGAGCGGGAAAACCAGGTCCTGCACCTGCTCGCCCAGGGCCGGATCTACAAGGAAATCGCGGACCTGCTGGGCATCACGAACAACACGGTTTCCTGTTACATCCGGCGCATCTACGAAAAACTCCATGTCCGGTCCCGCATGGAGGCGGTCGCGAAATTGTCCACGCGGCCTTAGCCGGACTCATGCAGTTGGCGTGGGCCAGCGAGCTTGCTCGCGCTCTGAAGAGCGCCCGCGAGCGGGCTGGCCCACCAAAAGACCATTCAATCCGCCCCTGATGAGTGCGGGATATCCGGCCAACTGCATGAGGCCGGCTTAGTAATACTTAGTTAAGTTAAGAGGTGTCGTCAAACACGGTCTGACACCAAGGG
>JAQSDJ010000110.1:24701-35693 GCA_029945855.1 Lacunisphaera sp. | reverse complement strand
CGCCGACGCCACGCACGCACAACGCGAGCAGATGCGCGCCGTCATGACGGAAGTGGGCATCACCAGCTTCCGCGATGCCACCCCCGAACAGCGCGAGCAGCTCCGCAAGCTGCTCACCGAACGCGGCCTCATCCCCGCCGCCGCGGCCCCGGGTGAGGCGGTCGTCACGACCCGCACCCTCTACCGCCTGCCCGGCGGCAACAAGGCGGCCATCCCGGAGCCCGTATCTACCAAGATCGGCATCACCGACGGCAGTGCGTCCGAGGTGATCGACGGCATCGCCGAGGGCGACACCATCATCATCGGCGTGAACGTGAGCACTGCGACGGGATCGGCCCAGCCGGCGACGGCCAATCCATTCAGCAGCGGCGGCCGCCGCTTCTAAGCCCGTCATGACCGACGTCGTCCAGCTGGAGGCCATCCACAAGATCTACGATTCCGGCGAGATCCCCGTGCACGCCGTGCGCGGGGTCACGCTCACCATCCGCGGCGGCGAGTTCGTCGCGATCATGGGCGCCAGCGGCTCGGGCAAGTCCACGCTGATGAACCTGCTCGGCTGTCTCGACCGCCCGAGCAAGGGCCGCTACCTCCTCGGCGGCACCGACGTGTCGGGCCTCGACCGCAACCAGCTGGCCGACCTGCGCAACCAAAAGCTCGGCTTCGTCTTCCAGGGCTTCAACCTGCTCTCCCGCACCACCGCCCGCGAGAACGTCGAGCTGCCCATGCTCTACGGCCGGCGGCATTACTCCTCGCGCGAGATCCACGAACGGGCGCTGCGCAGCCTGGATATCGTCGGCCTGTCCAACCGCGCCGACCATTTCCCCAGCCAGCTCTCCGGCGGCCAGCAGCAGCGCGTGGCCATCGCCCGCGCCCTGATCAACGAGCCGCAGATCCTTCTCGCCGACGAGCCGACCGGCAACCTCGACTCGAAGACCTCGGTCGAGATCATGGGCGTGTTCCAGAAGCTCAACGAGCAGGGCATCACCATCGTGATGGTCACACACGAGCTCGACATCGCCCGCTACTGCCGGCGCAACCTCATCATGCGCGACGGCCGCCTGGTCAGCGACGTGCAGGTCACCGACCGCCTCGTCGCCACCGTCGAGATGCAACGCCTCCTCGCCGCCGAGGCCGAGGCCAAACTCACGGACTGATTCCCCGATGCGCTTCATCAATGTCATCAAGGTCGCCCTCCGCGCGCTGCGGCGCAGCGCCATGCGCTCCGTGCTCACCGCCCTCGGCATCATCATCGGCGTCGCCGCGGTCATCGCCATGGTCAGCATCGGCAACGGCGCCAAATCCCAGGTCGAGGCCTCCATCGCCAGCCTCGGCCAGAACATCATCTCCGTCTTTCCGGGCAGCAACAATTCCGGCGGCATGCGCGGCGGTTGGGGCTCGGCCAGCACCCTCACCGTCGAGGATGCCGCCGCGATCTCCGCGGAGGTCGCGGGCGTGGTCGCCGTCAGCCCCGAGATGCGCGACCGCAACCAGGTCCTCGCCAACGGCCTGAACTGGAATTCCCAGATCCTGGGCGAAGATGTCAGCTACATCGATATCCGTCTGTGGACGATCGCCGAGGGAGAGATGTTCAACGAACTCGATGTCCGCAGCGCCACCAAGGTCTGCGTCATCGGCAAGACCGTGGCGGCCCAGCTCTTTCCCGACAGCGACCCCGTCGGCCAGAATCTCCGCATCCGCAACATTCCCTTCAGGATTGTCGGCGTCCTGAACGCCAAGGGCTTCAATTTTTTCGGCTCGGATCAGGACGACATCGTGATCATCCCCTACACGAGCCACATCAAGCGCATTGCCCGTCGGCCCAACCTGAATTCCATTCTCATCCAGGCCCAGTCGCCGGAGCAAATGGCCACGATCCAGCAGGACATCACGGACCTGCTCCAGCAGCGCCGCAACGGCCGCGACCCCGACTTCACCGTGCGCAACCAGCAGGAGTTGGCCGAGGCCGCTACGGCCACCACGAAGACGATGACCGTGCTGCTCGGCGCCATTGCCGGCGTGTCCCTCATCGTCGGCGGCATCGGCATCATGAACATCATGCTCGTGTCCGTCACCGAGCGCACCCGCGAGATCGGCATCCGGCTCGCCGTCGGCGCGCACGGCCGCGACGTGCTCACCCAGTTTCTCATCGAGGCCATCATCCTCAGCGTCATGGGTGGGGCCCTGGGCGTGCTGCTTGGCATTGGGGCCTCCCAGTTGGTTTCCAAGCTGAACGGCTGGCCCGTGCTCGTCTCGACCTCGGCCATTGTCGGCGCGGTCGCGTTCAGCGCGGCCATCGGTGTGTTCTTCGGTTTCTACCCGGCCCGCAAGGCCGCCCAACTCGACCCGATCGAGGCCCTGCGCTACGAATAGGCGCAATTTCGCGGGCGGGGTCGCCCGCGCTCCAGGGATTGTTGCTGGAGCCGCGGCGACCCCGCCGTGGTTTTCCCATTCTTGGGAATCGTTGCTCCCGATGCCGACGGAATCAGGGGTGGCCGAAGGACGTAGGTTATTCGAGGAAGATAGTTTATCTTATTAGGCTGCTGCTGGTTGCGACTCGTTCGTCAAAGTTGGCACGACGCTAGCATTAGGGGCATGCAACAACAACCTGCCATGAATACCACGAACAAGTTCCTTTCAGTGATCCTCGCCACCGGCGCCGCCGGTGTGGCCGTCTTCGCTCTCGCCAACTCCGCCTTCGTCGCCGCCCTGCCGGCCGATGTCATTCTGGGCGCCGGCGCCGCACTGGCCATCCTGGCCTTCGCCGCCTACGACTACTCGCGCCGCTACCTGCCGCTGGCCCTGCCCGGCCGCCTGCTGCGCCCGCAACTGCCGGCGGCCGTCAAGGCCTGCCTCGGCACGAGCAACGCCTGCAAGGATCGCGCCGCCGCGTGAGCCGGTTCCGCCCCGTCGCGGCGGTCGTCCGCCTTTCCGCCGCCCCGGCGAAGCGTGCGCCGCCCGCCCGCTCGCCCGCACCCGTAGCGCGCCGCCACCGCTGTCACTCTTGACACTTGGCGCCAGTCATTTGTCTCTTCTTCCAATGGCAGCCAACGATCCCGCGCCCCACCGCATCCTTGTTGCGGACGACCAGCCCGACGTTCTCGAGGCCCTGCGCCTTTTGCTCAAGGCCGAGGGCTATCAGATCGAGACCGCCAAGTCACCCAGCGCCGTGCTGAAGGCCGTCGAGGCGCGCGACTTCTCGCTCGCCATCATCGACCTCAACTACGCGCGCGACACCACGTCCGGTCAGGAGGGCTTGGACCTGCTCGCCAAGCTCCAGACCGCCGACCCTTCCCTGCCCGTCGTCGTCATGACAGCGTGGGCCAGCGTCGAGGTCGCCGTCGAGGCCATGCGCCGCGGCGCGAAGGATTTCATCACCAAGCCGTGGGAAAACCCGCGCCTGATCGCCATCGTCCGCAACCAGATCGAGCTCGCTGGCGCCGTGCGCGCCTATCGCCGCCTCGAGCAGGAAAACCAGATTCTCCGCGGCAAGGGCGGCCCCACCCTCATCGCCCAGGCCGCTTCCATGCGGCCGGTGCTCGACATCATTGCCCGCGTCGGCCCGTCCGACGCCAACGTCCTCATCACCGGCGAAAATGGCACCGGCAAGGGCGTGGTCGCCCAGGCGCTGCATGCGGTTTCCGTGCGCGCCGCCAAGCCCTTCATCGCCGTCAATATGGGCGGCCTCCCCGAGGGCGTCTTCGAGAGTGAACTCTTCGGCCACGTGCGTGGCGCCTTCACCGATGCCAAGGTCGACCGCGCCGGCCGCTTCGAACTCGCCGACAGCGGCACGCTGTTCATGGACGAGATCGGCAACATCCCGATGAGCCAGCAGGCGAAGATCCTGCGCACCCTCGAGACCGGCGAGTTCGAGCGCGTCGGCTCCTCCCGCACCAGCCGCACCAACGTCCGCCTCATCTCCGCCACCAACTCCGACCTCAACGCCGAGGTCGCCGCCGGCAAGTTCCGCCAGGACCTCCTTTTCCGCCTCAACACGATCCATCTCCACCTGCCGCCCCTGCGCGAACGCCGCGAGGACATCGCCCTGCTCGCCCAGCATTTCCTCAAGGGCCACGTCAGCCGCTACAACAAGCCGATCACCGGCTTCGACGAGGGCGCGCTCGAGGCCATGAAGGATTATTCCTGGCCGGGCAACGTCCGCGAGCTCGACCACTCCGTCGAGCGCGGCGTGCTCATGACGCAGGGCAAGGTCATCCGCGCCCCCGACCTCGGGCTCAACGCCGGCCAGTCCGCCCCACGCCTCGAGGACATGAGCCTGGAGGAGGTCGAGTCCTTCCTCATCAAGAAGACCCTCGCCCGCTGTGACGGCAACGCCCGCAAGGCCGCCGAAGAGCTCGGCCTCAGCCGCAGCGCCTTCTACCGCCGGCTGGAAAGATACAAGCTCTGATGTCTGGGCCGGATTGAACGGATGATCTCTTCTTCCGCGTCTTCCGCATTTCGGTGGTTTTAATCCATCCGTGCAAATCCGCGAAATCCGTGGTTAAAACCTTCCGGAACTGATGCCCGCCCCCAAACCCAGCCGGATCGCCCACGAACAGCGCATTTTCTACTACGCGCTCCTCGCCGGCCTGCCGGCCCTGATCACCGCGCTCACCTTGCTGTGGGTCGGCGATTACCAGGCCAAGCAGCAGTGGACCTTCGGTCTCATCATGGTCCTGTTCTGGCTCGGCTTCTCGCTCGCGGCGCGGGAGCGCGTCGTCCGCCCGCTCCAGACGATGGCCAATTTGCTCACCGCCCTGCGCGAGGGTGATTTCTCCGTGCGCGCCCGCGGCGCCAACCGCGACGAGCCGCTCGGCGACGTGATGACCGAGATCAACATGCTCGGCGGCGTCCTCCAGGAACAGCGCCTCGGCGCCCTCGAGGCCACCGCGCTGCTCCGCACCGTCATGGAGGAGATCGACGTGGCCATCTTCGCCTTCGACGGCAACGAGACGCTCCGCCTGGTCAACCGCTCCGCCCAGGAGCTCATCGCCCAGCCCGCCGAGCGCATCCTCGGCCGGCAGGCGAAGGACCTCGACCTCGCCGACTGCCTCACCGGCGACAACACGCGCGTCCTCACCCGCACCTTCCCCGGCGGCACCGGCCGCTGGGGCATGCGCCGCACGAGTTTTCGCGAGGGGGGTCTGCCGCACAGCCTGGTGGTCATTGCCGACCTCAGCCAGCCGCTGCGTGAGGAGGAACTCAAGGCCTGGCAGCGCCTCGTGCGCGTCATCGGCCACGAGCTGAATAATTCCCTCGCCCCCATCAAGTCCATCGCCGGCAGCCTGACCACCATGCTGCGCCGGCCGGAGCGCCCGCTCGACTGGGACAGCGACATGATGGGCGGACTCGAGATCATCGAGGCGCGCGCCGAGGGCCTGAACCGCTTCATGCAATCCTACGCGCGGCTGGCCAAGCTCCCCGCGCCCAACAAGCTGCCCTGCGAGATCGGCCCGCTGCTCCGCCGCATCGTTTTGCTCGAGACCCGCACGGCGGTGCAATTGGTCGAGGGCCCGGATATCACCGCCAACATCGACGCCGCCCAGATCGAGCAGGTCGTCATCAACCTCATGAAAAATGCCGTCGAGGCCGCGCCCGACCAGGGCCAGCCCGGCCAGCCCACCTGCTGCGTCCGCGTCGGCTGGCGCCGGCAGGCCGGCGCGCTGGAGATTTTCGTGGAGGACGACGGCCCGGGCATCGCCAACCCGCAGAATCTCTTCGTGCCCTTCTTCACCACGAAGCCCTCCGGCTCCGGCATCGGCCTCGTCCTCTGCCGCCAGATCGCCGAAAACCACGGCGGCGCCCTCACGCTGAACAATCGCGATGACCAGACCGGTTGCGTCGCGCGACTCCGCCTGCCGGCCTGATCCCGCCCCGCGCACGCCAGCTACCGACCGGGCGCCGGCCAGCCGCGGAGATTATCCGCACTTCCTCCGGGTGCCGGTGTCGCAATCCTCCTCACTGCATGAAGAAGCTCGCCCCGCTTTTCCTTGGCTGCCTGCTGCTCACCGCGTGCCGCGTTGATCTTCCGCCCATCGAAGCCTGCTTCATCACGAACGACACGGCCGGGGGCGAACCCGCGGAAATGACGGAGCTTTCTCCGGTCCAGCTGAAACCGCTGGCGGCGTGGTTCGCGGCGCGGCACGATGATTGGAAATTCGAGGTCACGGACCACTATCCCTCGGGGCTGGTGCTGCAGATGAAGCACCCGGGTGGTCGCAAAACTCACGCGAATTTGCGGGGCGATGTGCTGTGGGTCCGCAACCACTGCCGGGTTCTGACGTCCGCGGAGAGAAGCGAACTCATGACCATCATTGCCGTCCAGCATCAGCTGCCGGCTTTCGGTCGGAAGTGAGGCGCGCCTCCGCCAACCGGTGCCATCCTCAGGGCCGGCGGCCAATCGCCCCGTTTTCACACATCCCGATTGTGGGACGGACTAATCCCAGCATCGCGGGGCGCTGAAATTTAGCATCGATCAACGTTTATTGCTATTAGCTGATGAACAACGCTTAATAACTATCTTTCGCGTTGGCATGAACGCTGCAAATAGGCGCGCACAACTAACCTCCGCATGGATATTGCCCGCCCCAACGTTGCCAAGGAAAAGCGCCAGAAGCGCATCATTTACGGTGCCATCGCCGCTGTCGTGCTCATCGGCATCACCGTCGGCCTCTCGCGCCTCAAGCCCGCCGCCCCGAACGTTGAGCGCAACCTCGTGTGGATCGACACCGTCAAGCGCGGCCCGATGGTCCGCCAGGTGCGCGGTCTTGGCACGCTCGTCCCGGAGGAGATCCGCTGGATCGCCGCCCGCACCCAGGGCCGGGTGGACAAGATCATCCTCCGCCCCGGCGCGCTGGTCCAGCCCGGCACGCTCATCCTCGAGCTGAGCAATCCCGATGTCGTGTCCAACGCCGCCAACGCCGACTCCGCCCTCCGCGCCGCCGAGGCCCAGCTGACCAACCTCCGCGTCCAGCTCGAAAGCCAGCTGCTGCAGGCCGAAGCCGCCGCCGCCCGCGCCAAGTCCAACTACGAGACCACCAAGCTCCGCGCCGACGTGCAGCAGGAGCTTTTCCGCGACGGTCTCGTCTCCGAGCTGGAACTCAAGCTCGCCCTGGCCACCGCCGCCGACGGCGCCATCAGCAACACGATCGAGCAGAAGCGCTACGCCTTCTCCCAGGAATCCATCAAGCCCCAGCTCGCCGTGCAGGAGGCCGAGGTCGAGCGCCTGCGGTCCCTCGCCAAGCTCCGCCAGGACGAACTCGAGGCCCTCAAGGTTCGCTCCAGCATGAACGGCGTGCTCTCCGCCCTCCCGGTCGAGGTCGGCGCCCAGGTCCAGCCGGGCGGCAACATCGCCCGCGTGGCCGATCCGTCCAAGCTCAAGGCCGAGATCCGCATCGCGGAAACCCAGGCCAAGGACATCGCCATCGGCCAGCTCTCCATGATCGACACCCGCAACGGCATCGTCGAGGGCCGCGTCGCCCGCATCGATCCCGCCGTCCAGAACGGCACCGTGCTGGTCGACGTCACCATCGTGAACGAACTCCCCCGCGGCGCCCGCCCCGACCTCTCGGTCGACGGCACCATCGAACTCGAGCGCCTCGACGACGTCATCTACGTCGGCCGCCCGGCCTTCGGTCAGGAAAAAAGCACCGTCGGCATCTTCAAGCTCGCCGCCGAGGGCAGCGAGGCCGTCCGCACCCAGGTCCAGCTCGGCCGCAGCTCGGTCAACACCATCGAGATCCTCGCGGGCCTCCAGCCCGGCGACCGCGTCATCCTCTCCGACATGTCCCCCTGGGACGCCAACGATCGCATCCGCCTCAACTGATTTCTGCCCCCCTTCGCCATGATCTTCCACGTCATCGTTCTTTCCCTCCTCACCCTGCTCGTCGCCACCGACTCAACCAAGTCCGAGTGACGGCGTTCGCCAATCTAAAATCGAGATTCGAAAATCGAAAATCCCTGTAACCCGCCGTCTCTTCCGAGTGTTAGTTAGCCTCAACCACCGTTCTCCCCACCACCCATGACCACCGAAAATCCGTCCCTGATCAAACTCGAAGGCGTCACCAAGGTCTTCCTGACCGACGAAGTCGAAACCCACGCCCTCTCCGGCATCCACATGGATATCCGCAAGGGTGAATACGTCTCGATCGCCGGCCCGTCCGGTTGCGGCAAGTCCACCCTTCTTTCGATCCTCGGCCTCCTCGACACGCCGACCGACGGCAGCTACGTCCTCAATGGCCGCCCCGTCCAAGGCCTCTCGCTCCCCGAGCGCGCCCGCATCCGCAACCGCGAGATCGGTTTCATTTTCCAGTCCTTCAACCTCATCGGCGACCTCACGGTGTATGAGAACGTCGAGCTGCCCCTCACCTACCGCGGCATGCCCGCCACCGAGCGCAAGCAGCGCGTGACCGAGGCCCTCGAGAAGGTCGGCATGGGCCACCGCGCCAAGCACCTGCCCTCCCAGCTCTCCGGCGGTCAACAGCAGCGCGTCGCGGTCGCCCGCGCCCTTGCCGGCTCCCCCGCCGTCCTCCTCGCCGACGAGCCCACCGGCAACCTGGACTCCAAGAACGGTGACGCCGTCATGGAACTCCTCCACTCCCTCCACCGCGCCGGCTCCACGATCGTCATGGTCACCCACGACGCCCGCTTCGCCCGCAACGCCGACCGCACCGTCCACGTCTTCGACGGCCGCGTCGTGCAGGAGCAGATGGAGTCCGATCCCACCCGCTGAGCGCGGCCCCCGCTTGCCGGGCGTAACGACCCACGCGACCGTTGCGCCTCCAGTCCGGCTGGTCACCCCGTCCAGCCGGCCGGCCTTTCCCTGCTCCACCCATGCTCGCTGACCTCAGGCTCGCCTGCCGCACGCTGCTGAAGTCACCCGGCTTCACCACGGTCGCACTGCTGACTCTTGGCCTCGGCATCGGGGTGAACACCGCGATGTTCAGCCTGGTCAACACGCTGCTGTTCAAGACCGCGCCCTACCCCGAGCCCACGCGTCTCGTCCGCATCTACCGCACCTCGCCGCAGTCGCAGACCTGGCCCCATTCCGTCGCCAACCTCGCCGACCTGCGCAGCCAGGCCTCCACCCTAGAGAAACTCACGACCTTCACCTGGTCCGCGATCAATTTCGCGGAACCCGGCCAGCCGGCCGAACGCATCCACGGTCTCCGGGTTGACGCGGACTTTTTCGCCACCCTCGGCGTCCAGCCCATGCTCGGCCGCGGTTTCACCGCCGCGGAAACGGTGCCCGGCCACGACCAGGTCATCGTGCTCAGCCACCCGCTCTGGTCACGCCGCTTCAACGCGGATCCGACCATCATCGGCCGCACCCTCCGGATTGACGGCCAGAGCTACACCGTCATCGGCGTCATGCCCGAGGGCGTGGAGTATCCGTTGCTCTGGGGCAGTGTCGCGGCCTGGCGCCCGCTCGCCCTCACTCCGGAACAGCGGAAGGACCGTGGCAATAACTGGCTCAACGCCATCGGCCGTCTCAAGCCCGGCGTGACCCTGGCCGCGAGCCGGACCGAGCTCGCCACGCTGGCCGCGCGCTGGGCGAAGGACTTTGCGGACACCAACGAGGGCACCGGCCTCCGCCCCGTGATCCTCCACAAGTCCACCATGGATCAGGTCGGCCGCTCGCTCTCGCTGCTGGTGATGGGCCTGGCGGGCTTCGTCCTCCTGATCGCCTGCGCCAACCTCGCGAACCTGCAGCTCGCCCGCACCGCCATCCGCGCCCGCGACTTCGCCATCCGCGCCGCCCTCGGCGCTTCGCGCGTCCGCCTCATGCGCGAACTGCTGGTCGAAAGTCTCACGCTCTCGCTCATCGGCGGCCTCTTCGGCCTGCTCCTCGCCCAATGGGTCACCGACGCGCTGGCGCGCCTCATCGTCATTGGCGAGGCGAGCCGCCTCGTCATCTCGATCGATGTGCCTGTGCTCCTCTTCACCCTGGGGGCCTCGCTGGCCACCGGTCTGATCTTTGGCCTGCTGCCCGCCTGGCGCGCCTCACGCACCGATGTGAATACCGCGCTCAAGCAGCAGTCCCGCGGCGCCACCGGCGACCGGACGCAGCATCGCCTCCGGCACGGCCTGATCGTCGCCGAGATTGCCCTCGCCCTTGCCCTGCTGACCGGGGCCGGTTTCTTCGTGCGCGGCCTCCAGCGTTTCACCACCCAGGACATGGGCTGGACTCCCGACCATGTGCTCGGCGCCAACTTCAACCTGCCCGAGGCCAAATACGGCACCGACGACCAGCGCCGCGCCTTCAACACCCTCGTGCTCGAGCGCCTCGCGGCCCTCCCCGGCGTCGAACACGTCTCCCTTTCCTCCTCGCTGCCGGTCTGGACCTACAACAGTTCCCGCACCCTCGTCCCGGAAGGCCGGCCGCTGCCGCCCCGCGCCCAGCTGCCGCTGGCCTACTACGTCAGCGTCAGCCCCGACTTCTTCTCCGTCCTGCGCATCCCGCTGCTCCAGGGCCGCCTGTTCCCCGCCACCGTCCCGACCGGCAGCCCGCCGGTCGTCGTGATCAACGAGTCCCTCGCCCGCCAGTTCTGGCCCGGTAAGAATCCCATCGGCCAGCGGCTCGGCAGCCCCGATCCCGCCGACCAGAAATGGGCCGAGGTCATCGGCGTCGTGCGCGACGTGGCCTTTGCCGGCAATCTCGCCACGCCGGACACCCGCCTGCAGGCCTACTTCCCGTTGGCGCAGGAACCGGCGAACCGCCTGTCGCTCGCCCTCCGCACCACCGTCGCACCGGATACTCTCGCCCACAGCGTCCTCGCCGCGATCGCCGGGATCGATCCCGACCTGCCGGCCTACAATCTGCGCACCATCGACCAGTCGATCGATCACCTCGCGCGGAATTTCCGGATCACGAACCAGCTGCTCGTCGGCTTCGCCTGCCTCGGTCTCGCGCTGGCCGCGATCGGGCTCTACGGCGTGATCGCCGGCCTGGTCGTGCAGCGCACCTCCGAGTTCGGCATCCGCCTCGCCCTCGGG